>JBDKKQ010000436.1:0-3873 GCA_039796015.1 Verrucomicrobiota bacterium | reverse complement strand
CCACGCGGGTGATGGAATCGAGCAAGACGAAGACATCTTTGCCTGCCTCCACCATGCGACGGCAACGCTCGATCATCAACCGGCTCAGGCGCACGTGGGTCTCTAGGTCTTGGTCGTTGCTGGACGCTACCACCTCGGCCTTCACACTGCGTTGGAAGTCGGTGACTTCCTCAGGCCGCTCATCAATGAGCAGGACCATGCAATACACCTCGGGATGGTTGGTGGTGATGGCGTTACAAATCTGCTTGAGGATCGTGGTCTTACCGGTGCGCGGGGGCGCGACGATCAGACCGCGGGTCCCTTTGCCGATGGGCGTCACGAGATCGATGATGCGGGTCTCGAGGCTATCGGGCGTGGTCTCCAGCTGAAACTTGTCGATCGGATCGATGGTGGTGAGATTCTCAAAGCGCATGGCGTGCAAATAGTCCTGGTAGGACTTGCCATTGACTTCGATCACCTCGCGCATCTGAGGGCTGCTGCCTCGATGCGGCGGATTTACCGAGCACTTAACCTGACAGCCTTCGCGGAGAGCCAAACGCTTGATGGAATCAGGCGTGAGGAACACATCGATAGGCTTTGGCGCATAATTTCCCTTCGAGGAACGCAAAAATCCGAAGCCCTTTTCGGACATCTCGAGCCAGCCTTCCATGATGACCGGCTCAGCCTGTGGCTGAGGAGGATTGCCGCCCCGATTTTCACCCCGGTTTTCACCCGAGCCACCTTGGTTGCCTTGGTTGCCGCCCTGGCCGCCCTGGCCGCCGCCTTGATAATTACCCCCTTGTTGGTTGTAACCGCGATTACCTCCACCGCCCTGGCCGCCGCCGCCCTGATTGTGGCGCTGCCCCTGATGGCCACCGTGTCGCTGATGGTGACCACCATGACGACGTCCACCACCACCGCCGCCACCTTGACGGAAGCCACCTTGGCCACCGCCCGGACGGAAGGTACCTTGATGGCCTTGCTGACCTTGCGGCCCGCCTTGTTGGGGATTTCCCTGAAACCCGGAGGCATCGCCTCCACTGGGGCGGGAGTCACCCGAGTCGGGGCCGTGGGCCGGTTGCGGTGATGTCGAGGAAGCCGGATTGGGCTCCTGAGACCGGGGAACTGATTCCTCCGGTGATTGCTGATTGCTCATGCGCTATGGTATGTCGGAAGAGTCCGGTCCCAGATATGCGGCAGAAGTAATGGCCGCGGGAATATTGACTTGGGGAAGCTGCGGAGAGGGAAAACTCCAACGCAGACGGACTTCAGACCCCAAAGACTTAGATGTGGTTCTTGGTGGGAGCAATAGCTTTTTTAAAAAAACTTTCTTTTTCACATTTCCTTCCAAGGAAAGCCGGGTTGACTGCCCGTCCATGATGGTTCCCTTGGCCTACGGACGCGGATGGCTTCCAGTGATCTTTCCCGACGATGCCACGACGGTGATTGAACCACGCCCGGCTCCCTCCCTTCGAGACGAACAGGCCTCCGTTCTGGCAGCACTAGAATCACCGCTCGGCGCCTCCCCATTACGAGAGTGGCTCACGCCCGGTTGCCGCATTTGCATTCTCTTCACAGACATCACTCGGGCCACCCCCAACGAACGACTGATTCCGTGGCTTCTGGCTTATCTGGAAGAGGCCGGAGTGCAACGAGATCAGGTCACCCTGCTCTGCCAACTGGGCACCCACCGACCCTGCACCCGAGAAGAATTCGAACAGTTGCTCACGCCCGAAGTGGTGGCGAACTGGAGGGTTCTCAACCATGAACCCTTCAACCTCGACGCGTGTGTTGCCCTCGGAACAACACGAACCGGTGTTCCAGCTTGGATCAATCGACACTGTGTGGAAGCCGATGTCCGCATCGTCACGGGGTTCATCGAGCCTCATTTCTTCGCAGGATTCAGCGGTGGCCCGAAAGGCATCATGCCGGGCGTGGCACATGTGGACACCGTCATGAGCAACCATGGGGCTCAGAATTTGGGAAACCCCAAAGCCAGTTTCGGCCACTGCGAGGGTAATCCTGTGTGGGAAGAGATGCTGGAAATCGCCCAGCGCGTAGGTCCCAGTTTTCTGCTCAATGTCACACTGAACGATCGTAAAGAGATCTCTGGTGTCTTTGCTGGGGAACTCGCCACGGCCCACCGGGCCGGACGCGAGACCGTGCGGCAGGCGGCCATGCAACCAGTCGATGCTCCATTCGAGGTGGTGGTCACCACCAATTCGGGATTCCCGCTGGACCAAAATTTGTATCAAGGGGTCAAAGGCATGTCTGCGGCAGCGCGGATTATCCGCCCAGGTGGAACCATCATCCTCGCAGCGGAGTGTTCCGACGGAATTCCCACCGGAAGCCCGTATGATCTGCTGCTGCGCGAGGAGTCCTCTATCGAAGGTGTCTTGGCTCGATTGGCAACACCGGGATTTTCCCAACCGGAACAGTGGCAGGCCCAACTTCAGGGCGTCGTCCAGAGCAAGGCTCGGGTGTTGGTCCATTCGAGCCTGCCGGAGGATTTGCTGCGAAGAGCCCATCTGGAACCCTGTCCGGACATCGGCGAGGCCGTTCGGACCGCACTCCTCAACTCCGGTCCCGGAGCGCGCGTCGCGGTCCTTCCCCTGGGTCCACTGACCATTCCCTACCTTCAGTCCCACGAAGACTAACCGCATCAGTAGCCACTGCGTCTGGCGGTGCCTGTCCCTCGGGGTCCGTCTACGTGCAGAGGTGATCCCAAATTCGGACGGCTGGGATTTTGGCTCCACTGAGCTGCTTTAACCGCGATTAGTTTTCGGAGGGCTCACTTTTAATTACGAAGGACCCATGCGTGCGGCTTGACGATGAGGGGATCCCCTGCATACCGTCACGGCCGGTTGGTGGTCGTAGATCAATGGTAGATCCCCAGATTGTGATTCTGGTCGTTGCGGGTTCGAGTCCCGTCGGCCACCCCACCTTACCCCGAGCCAACGGCTCAGGGTTGTTTGCTTCAGAGCCGTTGTTGTCCGAGTGCCGTTGTTGTCTTAGATCTGTTTTCGTCTTCGTGCGGTCGTTTTATGACCGCAGTCGTTGTTTCGGCTCGGTCTTTGCCTGAGCGCTACAGACCTTTTCCCCAGTGCGATCTCTTGCCTAAGAGAATCGCTTGCGGGGCATCGCACTGAGGTCCTCGCGCCACGGTGCAAAATCGGACCCTATCCCCACGGCCCCATCGGATGAATTCGAGCCCTCGGATCAATTCGATCCGTCACCTTTTCCGATTCCCAAATACCAGTCTCCAATACGAATCTCAGCGAACCCATTCCCTACAAACTCTGGGTTGGCCGACACCGCTGGCTGACTGTTACTTCTGCTCCGAGTACCAAGCCATCTGGATGTTCTCGAGAATCTTCTCGTTGGAAGCCTCCGGCTTGTCGCCGAATTCGGGCAACTCGCAGACCATCTTGTGCAATTTCGGGAAGCTGAGCTTCAAGGGGTCCTGATCCGGAAAAGCATCCATCAAGGCCCAGGCGATTTCTTCAGAATCTCTCCAAGTCAGTTTCATACTTTGCCGGAGAATGCCCTCAGATGGTTCCAAATAAAAGGGAGAGACCGAAAAATCCAGGTGACAACCGGTGAGCGCCTCAAAGGAGATATCGGTGGGCTATCCGTGTCAGCGCGTGGTTGGCCTCTACGCGGAACGGCCCCAGAGCTCGTAGTGATACAAAGCTGCCACGGCCAAGGAATGGCGGACACGCCCTCCAGTGACCAGTGCAGAAATCTCAGAAATCGGAAACAGGCGCACGGCAATGTCTTCGGAGTCATCCAACTCCAACTCGCCGACCCGCCGGCAATTCCGCACCAAGACCGTTCGACACCGATTGCTCTGGATGGCCGAATTGGGCAGCACGCAACCGATCTCGATGGCTC
>JBDKKQ010000435.1:0-3001 GCA_039796015.1 Verrucomicrobiota bacterium | reverse complement strand
GTGTTTTTCGCGAGCAAACGACCTTCGGCGACCCGCGCAAAGCCGGCCTGCGGACGGGCACCATACGCGCCGCACGCCTCGTTCTCGTCGCTGTTTTCAGAGCGTGTCATGGACACCGTTGTCGCCAAGGTATGGCAGTTCGATGACATTTCTATTGAAGCGCATTGCAAGGCACCTCCCCAGACGGGGCCGAAGGGGGATGATTCGGACGCACAGTCAGGTGAGGTGCAATCGCAGGATGAAAAGCCAGCCAGCGAACGTTTCGCCCCGGTAGCGAAGCAACTTGGCGAGCTCGTGCGCCTTGGCAAGGACGATCCGAGTGAGTTGCTCAAACACCGGTTCCTTTGCCGAGGGGCCGGCATGCTCGTCGCCGGTCCTACTGGTGTTGGGAAGAGCACGAAGGCGCTCCAGTGCGCAGGCGCATGGGCGGTGGGACGTCCGGGTTTGGAATCGTTCCAGCGCGGCCGCTCACCTCGCTCGTGATCCAGGCCGAGAATGACGAGGGCGATATGGCCGAATTTCGAGACGGCATCATCGCTGAGCTCCGGCTCAGTCCAGAGGAAATCCAGCAAGTTGGTGAGCGTATCCGCATTTGTCGGGAGGACGTCAACACAGGCCACTTGTTTCTCCAAGGCGTGGTTCGGCCTCTACTTCGAGAGCATCGTCCTGATCTGCTCTTCCTAGATCCGGCGCTGGCATTTCTCGGCGGGGAAACGAACTCGCAGAAGGACGTGGCCAACTTTCTCCGCACAGGCCTCCAGCCGCTGCTTCGGGAGTTCGGCTGCGGGGCGATTATCACGCATCACACTTCGAAGCCGCCATCGGTGAAGGACCGGAAAGGCGGCTGGCGGGGTAGCGACTTGGCGTATTCGGGATCCGGGTCAGCCGAATGGGCCAACTGGCCGCGGGCTGTGCTTGCGCTCGAAGCGACGGCCACCCCGGGCGAGTTCCGGCTCCACGCGGCGAAGAGAGGTGGACGACTGGGTTGGCGGGAGCCCGATGGGGTAACCCCGCATTCCACAAGACTCTCCGGCATTGTAGGAAGCCCGGGGTCATCTGCTGGGAGGAAATTGCCATGGAAGCTTCCACCGCGGTGCCGGAGGTCGATCGCGCCCGGGATGTGCTGCTCGCGTTGGTGCCGGTCGACAAGCCGATCGCCAAATCGCACCTCATCGAGACGACTCAATCGCGTGGTGTCAGCAAGGAAAAGGCTCGGGCGCTGATCGACCAATTGATCCACGATGGCGTGCTCTGTCTCAGTCATGAGGCCAGGAGTGGCACGAACCCGTTGAAGCTCATCTCGCGTTCGCCCGTTTCACCGCCAAAACCAGCATGAACCCAAGAGACTTTTTGACAGACTTTTCTCTGCAAAATCAGCGGAAAGCCGTGTCCACACCTGGGGAGACAGACACTTTCCGCCCCTCTGTAAGAGGGCGGGAAAGTGTCTGTCCCCGCCGGTCACACACCCGCAACGCTAAAACCCGACCCAGCACCATGAAACCACTCGAACAACAAACGTGTGCGGCGACCAGCGTTACCCCAACCGCGGATTGCCCAGCAGCCGACCACCTCCCGTCCGCCCTCACCCCGCAGGCCACTCCATCGTCCCAGACTACCAACACCGAGGCCTTCACCCACGCCCTGGCCCAACTGACCAGCGCGAACCTTGAACTTGGCCTTGCGCTGGCACTCGTCACCGCCTCTGGCCATCTTGATCTGAACCTGATCCACCAGCTGCGCACCCGGACCCGCCGTGACCTCATCGCGCTGTTCCACAAGGCCGCCCGAACGTCCATCACCGCAGACCTTCTGCTGACCGTCGCCCAGCAGGCTCAGGAGGCGTCGTTGCTCGCTGAGGAGCGCGACGAACTGGTGGCCGGCCACCAGTGGTGCCCTGGCAGCGTCAGCCTCCGCGAATTTCATGCGCTCACTACCCGGCTCGGCGACTTGGCATCCAGAATCGTGGCGGGACATTCCAAAGCTGACCGGGTCGGCGCCCTGTTCGACCAGATACTCACCGGCGTGCCGGTCAAGGCGGAGCCGGGCATCTACTCCATCTGGGCCAAGGAGCGCACATGCCAATCCCAGACGGTGGAGACCAACGCGGGTGAGGACCATGAACAAATTTCTCCGCAATAACAAACCAGGCCCTTTGGGCTTGGCTGCGGGGTTGGCAGCGACAGACAAACAAACCGAAGGCAAACCATGAAAACAACCATCACTAAACTAGACCGGGTCCTCACGGACTTCACCAACGACTTGCCCAGCCATCCGAATCCATTCGTCGGGCTGCCGGCCTCACCCGAGGAGGATCTGGAGCTATTCCTCTCTGCCGGAGTGCATCTCGGCGACCCGCCGCTGCCGCCAACCATGACCGCCGCCGCCGCCCGCCAGTTGGCGAACAAGGCTTTGGCGGATGCCCGCACCGAAGCCGCAGCCGCCATGGCCTCCCGGCTCATGTTCAACCAGCACAAGCTGGACCCGGCTGAGGTCCGCGGGCTATGCGACCTGCCCATGCCCGAGCTGGCCCGCCGCTTCTGTGACGCCGAGTGCGGATTGGATTCCAGCGATGAGGACATCCGGGGATGGGTGCGTGAGCAAAAGGACCAAATGCTGTTTTGGGAAGCCCATCACGAACGCCTTCGCCAACAACCTGGCGGACTCGTCAGCGCCAGCCTTTGCACCCTCAGACAGCTGGGCTGCGGCTTCGGAATGACGGCGCAGGCCATGTTGGAGCCGTATTGGTGCGATTCGGCGGATACCACCTTCGTTGAGTTTCACGACCAGGTCATCGCCGCCATGCCCCAAGCCGACTTCCACTACAGCGGCCCGATGCCCGACACAGCCGGCCAGCAGGACTGCGCTGTCGCCGCATAACCACCCATGATAACCACGCCTTCTTCTTGCCGCCGGCACGCCATCACGGCGGCGGCGAGGGTGGCACTCACTACAACGAACAATCTCTGAACATCGCCATTTCCCAATCCCGGTCCAGTGGAGG
>JBDKKQ010000434.1:0-2998 GCA_039796015.1 Verrucomicrobiota bacterium | reverse complement strand
CCGGATTGAGAAGGTAGGTGATGGGCAAGCCAATGTCTTCGGCCTCTGCTTTGATCCTTTGGGCAACCTCTTCACCTCCGACTGCCACTCGATGCCCATTTATCAGGTCATCCATGGCGGGTTTTATCCCGTGTTCGGCAAACCTCACGACGGTCTGGGCTACGCGCCGCAAATGCTGTGGCACAACCATGGATCCACCGCCATTGCCGGCCTCAACTACTGCGATGAACCGCTGTGGCCTGCGGAGTTTCAGGGCAATTTTCTCTTGGGAAATGTGGTGACTAGCCGGGTGAACCGCGACCGCATCGAGGATCGTGGTTCCACCCGCATCGCCCACGAGATGCCCGATTTGGTAAGCACTTCCGACCCCTGGTTTCGCCCGGTGGACGTGCAGTTTGGGCCCGACGGGGCGCTGTACATCGCCGATTTCTACAACCGGATCATCGCCCATGTGGAGGTGCCCCTGTCGCATCCGGGACGGGATCGCAGCAGCGGGCGGATTTGGCGGGTAGTGCGAAAAGCCACTGACGGACGCCCAATTCTGCGGAGGCACACTGATTTTCGAAATCTCGCCCCGGCGGAACAAGTGCAACGACTCGCCGATCCGAGCTTCGCCCACCGGTTGGCCGTGCTGAATCACTTTTGCGACCTTAAAGACTTGGATGCCTCCATCGAGGGAACGTTGCGCACCGCCCTGACAACGCGTTCGGCACCGGTGTCGCTTCGAGTCGGGGCCCTATGGATTTTGGAGCGGCGGGAACTTTTGCGTCCGACCGAGTTGGCGGCGGCCGCCAATGATTCCGAAGCCTTGCTGCGGCTTCATGCTGTGCGAGTCCTTGTAGAACGTCGTCGTTGGCAGGAGTCGGACCTCGGCCTCGTAAGGGCAGCCCTCCGAGATCCGTCGGCGCCCGTGGTGCGTGCGGCGGCCGATGCTCTGGCTCGCCACCCCAGCTTTGACAACCTCGCCCCGCTGCTGGCTCTGAGACGCGTTGCCCCCGAAACCGACACCCATCTCGTGTATCAAGTCAGCAAGGCACTGCGAGACCAGTTGCTCGACGAAACGGTGTTTCGGCGATGGCGTCAGGGATCCCAGGGTGACCTCGTCTCCCAGGCCGCAGTGGCCGATGTTTGTCTGGCCATTCCCTCCTCAGAATCGGCGGGGTTTCTTCTCGAATACTTGAAGCACCGGCGCCCCTCAGATCCCGGCTTCATGGAGCAGTTGCAGCACAGTGCTCGGCACGGAGCGACGGCCGACTTGGAGGCCTTGGTGGGTGTATTCCGGACCTTGGCCCCACTCGATCGAGCGGCGCAGCGCACCCTGTTTCTGGCGATGGAGCAGGGGATGGCCCAACGAGGACTGGCTTTGGGACCCAAGTTGCAACGGTGGGGAGTCGACTTGGTGGTGGGCTTTTTGGGCGACGCGCAATCGACTCTCGATCAGAGCCTTTTTGCGATCGAGTGGGCAGGGAAGTTGGGAATACGCGATGCGGCCCCGGCACTCCGACGTCGTGCCGGCAAATCCGAGGCAGGCGAAACTTCCGTCTCCGTGCGCGTAGCCAGTGTTCGAGCCTTGTTCGAACTCGCCGACCCCGAAACCGAGTTGCTGGCGGAGTCACTCCTGCGCGAGGCATCGGTCTCGCGGGATCAGCGGGCCGCGGTCGCTCAAGCGGTACTGAGGTTCCGGCCCAAGACGGGAATTCCCATTTTATTGAGGGTGTTGCGCGAAGCCCCGTTTGGTTCGGCCATACCCATCGCCGCCGTTCTGGGGGGCTCGCTTGAAGGATCCGAGAGTTTGCTCCAGGCCGTAGGCGACGGGCGCGCACCGGCGGCATTGTTGGTCGAACGGTCTGTTCAAGAGCGACTCTTGGCCATTCGGCCGAATGAAAAGGATCGGTTTCAGCCGAAAACTGTCGCAGACCCAGACTCCAAACGCCGCTTGGAATTGGTGGCCGATCGACAGGCAGCGTTCCGAAAATCCAGCCCCGACGTGAAGGCTGGAGCTCGAATTTTCGAGACTCATTGCAGGCCATGCCATTCGATGGGAGGGCAGGGTGGCTTGGTGGGCCCGCAGCTCGATGGCGTAGGACATCGGGGCCTGGAGCGCCTGTGCGAAGATGTGCTTGATCCTAACCGCAATGTGGATCGGATTTTCCGCTACAGCATCGTGACCCTTCACAATGGGGATTTAGTGACGGGCCTTTTCCGTCGAGAGGAGGGTGAACAGCGCATTTACATCAATGCCACCGGCCAAGAGCAACGAATCCCCCGCAACGAAATTCGCGAAGTCCAGGAATCGGAGACTTCACTGATGCCCGACAATTTTGCCGAGGTGCTTCCGCCGGCCGACTTCAACCACCTCCTGGGATTTCTATTGAGTCAACAAACCCAACGCCCTTGATTCGCCGAAATCCTTCGGGCAGCGTCCATCTCTAGTCCAATTCATCTGTAGTCGGGTCCAGAGTGCCGTCTGTCGTCGAGCTTCAGTTGTGCGACAAGCGAGGAGCTAATAACCCGAGGCTAAAATGAGTTGGAGTCATTCCGCCGCAAGCGAGCCATCCGCCATGGTGCTACTGAACCAGTCTGTCGACGCGTCTCATCGAGAGGTGGGCTCTCCCTTCAGGGCGATTCTTTGGTGTGCTGCGATCCTCTGGTTGCCGAGCGCGTTGAGCCAATCTGCAGCGATTGCGCCCGCACGAGAGACGCGTTCCAGCGCAACCGAGGCACTCAAGGCTTCAGTTCGTGCCAGCGGTGCCGAGGCCCAGCCCTCTGTGAGCGGCGACGCGCGCGGTGAAGAAGTCGAGGTTCAGCCCGGCGATACAGCGAGCGAGATCGCCGTGTTGCGTTTGCCGGCGGAGGTTTCGCTCGACCAAATGCTCGTGGCCCTTTTGCGGCGGAACCCTGAAGTATTCGGCGGCGGTAATGTCAATCGCCTGCCGGCCGGTGCCGTCTTAAAAATCCCCGACGCACGCATGGCCTTAGCGATCCCGTTGGCCGAGGC
>JBDKKQ010000433.1:0-18136 GCA_039796015.1 Verrucomicrobiota bacterium | reverse complement strand
GCAAGACGCCCTGACCAAGCAATCCAGCGCCATTGACACCCAGGTCACCGACCTCGAAAAGCGGGTCCAATCCAACCGCCAGCGCCTGATCGACAGCTTCGTCCAGATGGAAACCGCCCAGCAAACGATCAATCAGCAGCTCAAGTTTCTACAGCAGCGGTTCGGCGGGACGCAGTGATTGGCATCCAGCAATCCACCGAAGACTAAAATCCGCTCAATAAGGGGCGGGCATAACAATAAAAACTCACCTGCCCCACCTTTCTATGGAGGACTGCACTTTTCCCCTCGCTGCCACCAACCTTTTAGAGGTGGCCGTGTCCACCGTAAGCGCTCCACCTGAGCGTCCCGCGGTGCTGACTAGGCCGATTCGCGGGAATGAAATCAACCAGCCTCGCCCTACTTTCCCCTACTGCACCAGCATCCCAACTGTGACCGCCATCCATCCGAGCCCGGCCGCTGATTTGGTGCACCGAGACACCCTTCAGAGCATGAAGCGCTCGATCGTGCGGGCCGCCAGTCGCGCTGGCGAGGGCCATGTTCCCAGTGCGCTTTCCATACTGGACATCCTGAGTGTGCCGTACGGCAAAGTCATGCAGCACCACGCCTTCGCAGGCCAGTCCCCGGCAGACCGCGACCGATTCGTCCTGAGCAAAGGCCACGGTTCGCTAGCCCTCTATGCCGTGCTGGCGGAACTCAGCTACTTTCCCGCAGCGGAACTTGATCGGTTTTGCGCTCATGACGGCTTGCTGGGCGGACATCCCGACAGCAACAAGGTTCCCGGTGTGGAGGCGTCCACTGGCTCGCTGGGACATGGGCTCCCGATGGCACTGGGTATGGCCTTGCCTACCGAATCAAGCAGTCCCAGCACCGCATCTTCTGCCTGATTGGCGACGGCGAAGCCAATGAGGGCAGCATCTGGGAAGCCGCCCTGCTAGGCGCGCACCACCAACTGTCTCAGCTCTGCTACATCGTGGACTTCAACCATTCCACCGACCGGGCCATGTCCCATATGCGTTAACTTAAAAACACTACCAAAGCTTGCCCGGAGCCAACATTCTGAAGGCATCGTTTCCAATTCGGACTCCCTCCCTGAGGAATGGGCAATCCTCGCCTCCTGGCTCCCTGCCAATCTGGACGTTCTCGCCCGCGAGCACGGTTTCATGCGCCGTGCGCGTGGACTTCAAGATCCCAGCCTGTGGCTTCGGCTCATCCTGATGCACCATGGGTGGTTCGTGTTCCAGGGACTGGCTCTCGAGCCTGCTCTGCAGGATGGATTTGATGCTCGTGTAGAAGCAGGCGCTGAAATGCAGGGCTCGCACGCAGGCGGCCTCGACCCGTTGGGCACCGAGGGCTTTGCCCAGCCGCATGATGCCCAGACATGAGCGGTAACCTTGTTCGGGATGGGGTTTGCTTCGCAGAATCTCCTCCATCACCCGGGCGCAGTTAGGGCCCAAGGTCTGGGCCCACGCGACAAGTCGACCAGGAGTCCACTGCAGCTGCTTCTGATGGGACTTGGGCCGATGTTCATCGAGCGTGGTAAAGCGCTCCTTCTGATGGCTCCGCTGATGGGCCGCGACTCGCCTCCTGACGCAACTGAGCCCAGTCTGGCAGTGGTTTGGATGAGTCTGATGTCGGCGCTGTGGGGAGGGGGCAACCGAGTAATTGATCCTGAAGTTGCTTCTGACTGAGCCCCTCGGGCAGGGGCCAACCGAGGTTCACCGCTTCGGCACGTTTGAGATAATCGCCCACCGTGCTGGCGGGTAACCCACAACCGCGGGCGATGTCGCAGACTGATAGTTGGCCTTGATGGCGGAGACGGAGAATTTCGTTGATTTGACGCATGTGTAGTGGTGGTCGTGCCATGCAGGTCGCTTGCCTTCGTTGCCTTCCGGCAGGCAAACCCTTACGGCGGTTTTCTACTCTGCGTCGCTTCCCTACTTTCCTGCCTTGTCGGACACCGTTCCGGACCAAACCGGACACCCTTCCGATCCCATCGGAAAACTGTCCGACATCAGTCCGGACGACTGTCCGACTTCAATCGGAACACTGTCCGGTTTGAATCGGAACGCTGTCCGACTTCAAATCGGATGGGTGTCCGGTTTGCGTCGGAATACGCACGACCCAAGCACGCTCAGAGAAAAGCGCTGCCTTTCAAGGGTCGAGGAAATTTCAGCCCCATCTCGGGGCCCATTCAAGAGACAAACCCGTTGGTGCACAGCGGCGACCGGCGGGTCGGTCGCATTGGCGCACCACTTCGAGATCTTCGGCATTTTTTGCCGCAACGATTCGAAATAGAACAAGGTCCTCCGGGACTCAAGTCATTGTGCGGCAATAAAGACCTCAATCGAGGCAACAAGCTTCCGGCATAAATCGTGCTTTCAGGTCCGGAAATGAACGCACTCCACGGTTCTCGATCATCGCTTGGGCACCCTGAGATCGAGACTCGGCATATTGACGTGGGGCATCGGGAATCAAATTCAAAACTCAATTCAATGAACAAAGACACGGGGCACTCCGCGCCCTATACCATTGCGCCGAGACCGACGCTTTTTAAGCCTGGTGATTTGGTATTTGATATTGGAGCCAACATTGGAGCTAAAGCCGCCGAATTTGTCGCGAGCGGTGCTCGGATAGTCTGTTTCGAGCCTCAACCAGACTGCGTTAAACACCTCCAACAACGCTTCGCGAACAACCCGAATGTGGTGATCGAGGGCGCTGGACTCGCTATGCAGTCCGGAGTGATGGAACTGTCAATCTGTTCGGCCGCGAATACCATCTCCACTTTTTCCCCGGAATGGAAGAAAGGGCGCTTCGCCAATTATCAATGGGACCGAAAGATTCTAGTCCCCGTTACAACACTCGATGCCGCCATCGCCCGCCATGGTCAGCCCGACTATGTGAAGATTGATGTCGAAGGTTTTGAACTGGAGGTGCTGCGGGGCCTGAATTCGCGCGTGTCATTGCTTTCATTCGAATTCACCACCGAGTTCCTCGACAACAACAGAGACTGCGCGCGCCATCTGGAGTCTATCGGTTTTTGTGAATTCAACGCCAAAATCGGCACCTTGGACCATTATGTTAGCGAACGATGGCTTTCCGCTGAAGAGCTCTTTGTTTTGCTGCGAAAGTCATCGGATCCCGAATTATGGGGCGATATTTACGCCCGGGCCGACATCCTGAATTCACCGGTGTCAGCCTCCGGATCATCGTCCGTTTTGAGCGACCTGGAGGCTCGGAAACTTTGGAGTCCAGGTAAGCCCTTGAGACTGCACCTGGGCTGCGGAGAACAGATTTTCCCGGGATACGTCAATATCGACTACCCGCCCGACGAGCACAACGTCATGCAGGTCAAGGCCGACTATACGGCCAACATCACCCAGCTGGATTTTCCGCCACAATCCGTAGATGAGATTCGGCTTCACCATGTCTTTGAGCATTTCAACCGCGTCACCGCGTTGGCAATGCTGATCAAATGGCAACAATGGCTCAAGATTGGAGGGAAACTCCATATCGAAACTCCCGATTTGATGGGAAGTGCGGATATCCTTACATCCAACCTGCCTTGGCAGGTGAAGATGGGCACCGTGCGTCACCTGGCCGGTGACCAAGCGGCCTCCTGGGCCTACCACGTGGACCATTGGTTTCCCGAACGTTATCAGCATACGTTGAAACGGTTTGGATTTAGTAATGTCAACACACAAACCAACCGCTGGCCACACTCTCCCTATCTGTGCAACGTGCAGGCTCTCGGGACCAAAACACAGAATCTGAGTCCCGATCAATTGTTGGCTGTTGCGGATGAATTGTTATGGGAGAGCACGGTGGCTCCTGCTGAAAAACCAACTCACACCGTTTGGACCCAACAGTTACGCTCAGTACTGAACAACGTTCATTGTGGGTTAAAAAATATCCATATAGCCGAATCAGCGTCGGCACCAACGGTGCCCAGCACAAATCCGGCACCGGTTGGTTTCCCGGCACCCCCCCAAACAGCACCCCCTGTTCTGAACAGCGGAGTCCTGCCACTGGATGAAATTCACGATTTCAACCAGCGATGCCGGGACCGATGGCTACAAGCCAAAGCCCGTAGTGTTCCTGCAGCTTCCCGCGTATTGGACATGGGTGCAGGAACCTGCCTGTATCGGCCTCTGTTTTCCCACTGCGACTACAAAACACACGATTTCAAAAAATACGAAGGCGCAGAAAAACACGGCGGCACCAGCGCCTACGGGCACATCGATTACGTCTCGGAAATACTCGCGATTCCCGCACCGGACCATTCGTTCGATGTGATTCTTTGCACAGAGGTTCTGGAGCATGTCCCCGAGCCCATTCAGGTTCTCAAGGAAATCTCACGGTTGCTCCGACCTGGCGGGAGGGCCTTCATCACGGCTCCGCTCGGATCGGGACTGCATCAACTGCCATTTCATTTCTATGGGGGCTATACCCCGGAATGGTACAAGCGGTTCTCCAAAGAAGCTGGAATGGAAGCGATTGAAATCACACCCAACGGTGGATTCTTCAAACATCTTGCACAAGAATGTTCTCGAGCAGCCTCAATTTATGGACAAAACCCACAACTTCACGGTCCAGAAGCTGCTGATATATACAAACTGCTCATTGAAATTTTACCCCGCTTGTTCTTTTCTTTGGATGACAAGTGTTTTGATGAACGTTTCACAGTTGGCTATTTTGTGGAAGCAGTGAAGCTGAACAATTCCATCTAAAACAATGAATCGAGTCAGCACCGCTGAAAAATTAATAATATATATTTGCGCACACAAAATAGCCTCTATGAAATTAATTGTCGCTCTATGACATCGAAAATCTCCGAGAACTCAACCAGCCAAAACTCTCCAAAGGCTGATGTTGCAAGCCAGACTCGCGAAGTCACTTGGGGAACCCCATTTCCGCAAATCACCGTAATCGTATTCTCCAAAGACCGTCCCCTTCAACTGGACGGCACGCTGCGTTCCTTCTTCGCGCGCTGCCAGGACGCGGATCGTTGCCAGACAAAGGTTTTGTATCGCGCCTCGGCGGAATACCAACCCCTCTACGATGCGCTCATTCGGGAATACCCGTCGGTGGGGTTTGTGGCCGAACACGATTTTCGCAGTGACCTTCTCAAACTTCTGAGCGTTTCCGAAGCGGTCTTGTTCGTGGTGGACGACAACATGTTCATCCGCAACTTCACGGCGACTGAAATGGTCGATGCGTTGAGAGACCATCCCCAGGCGGTCGGGTTCTCCATGCGGCTGGGTCGCAACACGACTTTTTGCTATCCGCTCAACAAGACGCAGGCCTTGCCGTCATTCGAAACCGTGACCCCGCAAATCCTCAGCTACGACTGGACGAAGGCGGACTGCGATTTCAATTAC
Source organism: Verrucomicrobiota bacterium (assembly GCA_039796015.1). Classification (GTDB taxonomy): domain Bacteria; phylum Verrucomicrobiota; class Verrucomicrobiia; order Limisphaerales; family UBA9464; genus SXXZ01. The sequence goes on along the minus strand of JBDKKQ010000433.1, from coordinate 12,758 downwards.
CCGCTGGAGGTATCGAGTTCAGTGTATCGCACCGCGGACGTGCTGCAGTTGCTGCGCGAAATGCCGTTCAGAAACCCCAACACGCTCGAGGGTGAATTCGCTGGCCGGGCACCGCGTTTTCAAGCCAGTCATCCGCGACTGCTCTGCTTCGATCTGTCGCGAGCCTTCTGCAACCCGATCAACCTGGTACAAACGGAGTGCCAGAATCGGGTGGGGGGTGAGTCGGATCACTTGCCAGAGCGGCTTGCCCAGCAGTTCCGAGCCGGCGCGCGCTTGGACGTGGCGATCTACTTCAATTTCATACCCACGGGTTGCCATCAGGAAGTGTCGCTCCACTTCATCGAAGGCAATCAGCCGCCGGCGGGACCGGCTGTCTCGGTCATCATTCCCTGCTACAAGCAGGCGCACTATCTGCCCGAATCGGTGCAGAGCGTGCTGGACCAGACTTTCACCGACTGGGAGCTCATCATCGTCAATGACGGCAGCCCGGACGATACCAGTGTGGTCGCCGAGCAACTTAGGCAAAAGCGCCCTGCCCGTATCCGACTTCTGGAAAAGGCCAATGGCGGACTGTCCAGCGCCCGCAATGCCGGCATCCGCGCCGCCCAAGGAGAATACATCTTCCTCCTGGACGCTGACGACCGCATCCAACCGACGATGCTGGAGAAGACCAAGGCGGTGTTGGACACCCGGCCCAAGGTCGGATTCGCCTACACGCACATTCAACACTTCGGGGACCTGACCACTGTGTTTCCGCTCCCGGATTTCGACCGCGCGACGCTCATCTCGCGAGACAACATCGTGTGCGCGATGAGTCTGGTCCGGAAAGCCGCATGGCAGCAGGTCGGCGGTTACAATGAGGCGATGCGAGAAGGGTACGAAGATTGGGATTTCTGGATTGGCTGCGTGGAGCAGGGTTGGGAGGGCTTTCGCATTCCCGAACCGCTGGCCTGTTACCGCAAGAGCAGCACGAGCATGTTGAGCGATGCGAACCAGAAGCGAGAACGATTGATCGCGACCATCGTGTCCAACCATCCGGGACTCTACAATGCCCAGACACGCGCCTGGGCCGATGACGTACTGCGCAAGGCCGCCGCCCAAGCGGCATCGACAAGCCGCAATGCGCAATCGCTCGCTTCTCTCCGCGTCACCTATCTCATCAGCAGCATCCTTGGCGTCACTGGAGGCAACCAGACATTGCTCCGCCAGGCCGACGAATTGCAGCGCCGCGGCCATGATGTAACCATCGTCACTTACACGCCGAAGCCGAACTGGTTTACGTTCAAGATGCGGGTGGTACAAGTCCCGTCCGGCCAGGCGATGGCTCCGCATGTTCCACCCAGCGACGTGGTGATTTCCACGTACTTCATGAACGCCCACGAGCTGCTGGCGGTGAAGGCCGCGGTCAAGGTCTACTACGCTCAGGGTGACCAGTTCGTTTTCGCCGATACGACGCTCGCCGACTCGCCGGAAAACCGGAGATGGCGGGAGCTCTCCCGCGAATCGTATCTCCTGCCGCAGGTCCGCTTCGTTCCCAATTCACACAATCTGGCGCGGGCCGTGGAGAACATGACCGGGCGCAAGCCGGATGGCCTGCTGCCGGTCTGCACAGATCAGACCCTCTTCCGACCGCTGCAACGCAGTTTGCCCGGTTCCAGGGTGCGCATCCTGATCGTGGGTCCGGATATGCGTGGCTCGTCCGCAGAACCGCTCTTGTTCAAAGGCATTCAGGACATCCATGACGCGCTGCTCGTGGTGACGAAGCGACATCCCAATTTCACGGCGGTCCGCATGTCCGGAAGCCCGCCGGAGATCTTCCAGCGTTTTCCGTGCGAATTCTATGTCGCTCCGTCCGACGAGATGAAAACCGTGCTGTTCGGCACAGCGGACATCTTGATCTACGCCTCGCACTACGACTCCTGCCCGCGTCCGCCACAAGAGGCGATGGCCTCCGGTTGCGCGGTGGTCTGCACGGCGACGCCAGGCGCGATGGAATACTGCCGCGACGGTGAGAACTGCCTGTTGGTGCCGATCCAGTCGCCCCAGGCCATCGCCGACGCCACGTTGCGACTCATCGAGGATCGGGCGTTACGCGAGCGACTCGTGCAAGGAGGGTTGGCCACCGCCCGCAAATACCCCCGCGAGCTCGAATGGAATGAACTCGAAACAATGCTTCGGCGGTTCGTAGAGGAGGCCAAAAATGCATCCACGCCCGCGACGACGAGCCAGGCGCTCCAACCCGCTCAACCGACGCAACGGCCCAAGGCCGCGGCCGGCAAGCCGATCACCTTGCCCGAGGCCGCCCTGCTCGGCGACCTGCTGGCGGCACGCACCGCACTGCGCGACAAGGACCTCGTCGGCGCCTGGCGCCTTGGCGGTGAGGCCATCGAGCAACGCCCCTTCCATCCCTCGGGATGGATTTTCCTGAGTGAGGTGGCCAACAAGGTCGGCCACCGTTCCTTGGCCCGACGCTGCGCCCAGAAGGCCGTGGCCCTGACCCCGAACTGGAAGCAGGCCAAACGAGCCCTCTCCGCCATCGGGAGCGGCCCTGACAAGCCGACGGTCGCCCTGGCTGAACCGCCCTTCCGCGAGGGGCTGCCGCCGCGCCTGTCGGTGTGCCTCATCGCCAAGAACGAGGAGCGCTTCCTCGACGGATGCCTGAAGTCGGTGCGGGGGTTGGCCAACCAGATCGTGCTGGTCGACACCGGCTCCACCGACCGGACGGTCGAAATCGCCCGATCCCACGGGGCCGAGGTCCATTTCCGGACCTGGGATGACGACTTCAGCGCGGCCCGCAATGCGGCCCTGCTGCATGCGCGAGGTGATTGGATCCTCATCCTGGACGCCGACGAAGAGGTATCCCGCGAACACCACGACGCGCTGAAAGCCCTGATCGTGGCACCCAACGCCATCGCTTACCGACTGCCCATGGTAGACGTCGGTCGCGAAGCCGACGGCGTCAGCCAGGTGCCCCGTTTGTTCCGCAATGCACCCCAGCAGTTCTACGTGAGCCGGATCCATGAACAGGTGTACGCCAGCCTCGAACTAAATCGTGAGAAGTGGTCGATGGAAAACCTCTTTGGCGACGCACAACTCATCCACCATGGCTACCAGGCCGAGGTCGTGAAGAGTCGGGACAAGATCCAGCGGAACCTCCGCCTCCTAGAACAAGCCAACGAGGAATACCCCAACGACGTCAACCTGCTCATGAACCTCGGGCTGGAACTCTGGCGATCTGGTCAACAGAACTACGGCCTCGGGTATTACCAGCAAGCCTACACGGCCATGCTGGAGCAGCCCTACGCCCAGACGCCCCCGGAGCTGAGGGAAGTATTGCTCACCCAGTACGCGTCGCACCTGCTGACCCTCCAACTCTACCAGGAAGTCATCAGCCTCTTCCACGACCGAGCCGTTGCACCCAAGGCCCGCACGGCCTCGCAGCACTTCATACTGGGTCTGGCTCATTCGGCACTGCAGCGCTGGGAACCCTGTATCACCCACTTGCAACAATGCCTGAAATTGCGAAACCAACCAGCACTCACCCCCATCCATCAGGATATCCGAAGTGCAACCCCGGCCCACTGCCTCGCTCATTCCTTGCGAAAGCTCGGGCGCAAGGCCGAGGCCAAGACTGCTTTTGAACAAGCCCTTCAAGACGACCCTCTCAATGAATCGGCGCGGGTAGAATTCGCCGCCTTCCAGGCAGACGAGGGTCAGATTATTCCAGCCCTGACCCTACTGCACGCAGGCATCGAGCAGAACCCTAAGCAGGCCAAGGTCTGGGAGGCGGGTGGATCCCTCTCGCTCCGCCAACGCGACACCCTGGAGTTTGCCCTGGACTGGAGCAGGGAGGCCCTCAAGCACCTGCCCAACCATCCCACCTTGCAGCGGCAGCGGGCGGAGACCCTCTTGCTCAACGGACATGTTCACGAGGCCCTCCCACTCTGGAGCGAAGTGTCACAGTCCAACGAGGCAGCCAACTCCTCCGGCCTCATCCTCTGCCGCCTGTTCGCAGGCGAATCCCAGTCGGCCCTGCCGCCGGAACGCGAAGTAGCCGTCAGCCAAGATCTTATCCGGCGATACAGACAGTCGGTGGAAATGGGCCTCGACGGCTGGGTCAACGCCTTGCACCAGCGGGTTGGCACTCTTCGTCAGACGCTGCCCTCGGCTGCGCGCCTCATTGCTCAGGTGGTCGCCGAGTCCGGCCCAGAAAAGTAATCAGCCACAGTTCTCATGAAACACGTCAATCCGCGCCGCCTCTGGCTTCTGGCCCTGGGCCTCCTTCTCGGAGGGTGCCAGAACCCCAAACCATCGCTGCCTGAACTGGGAGCACGCTTCAATCTCAAGAATGTGTATCGCGCCGTCGAGTCCCTACCGGCGGATTTGCAGCGGGTTGTGCTGTTGCCGGTGACTGTCTCGACCCCCGAACTAGCAACTCTCGATCACCGCAACCAACTGGCACAAATCCTCGAAGAGGAGCTTCGGAAGCTCCACCGCTTCGAGGTCGTCAGAGCCACTCCAGAAGAACTACGCCGTGGCTTCGGAAAGGATGCCTTTTCGGCCGGAGAAACCCTTCCCGCCGACCTGCTAACGCGGATCCAATCGGCCCATTCGGCCGACGGCGTGCTTTTCATCCAGATTGCGAGTTATCGACCATTCCCTCCGGTGGCCATCGGGTGGGAGCTACGCCTGGTCACCGCCGATCAGGGACGGACCTTGTGGTCGGTCGATGAAACCTTCGACGCCTCTCAAGCTGAGGTCGCCCGATCGGCCCGCGACTACTTCCGCAGCCATCACACCGGATCCGCAGAGTTGGCCGACCCGCAAGCCGACCTGCGCTCACCCTCCCGCTTCTGTCGGTACACCGCCCAAACCGTCTGGCAGACCTTGCCTCAGCGATGAATGCTCAAGTTTTTAAATCACTGGCCGATGTCCCTAATGTGGTTGGTTCTTGGGGGATAACAGGAATTAACCGCGCCTGCCTAGAAAGTGAGAAACCATGGACATCCAACGCACCGGCACCCTCGACTCCACGTCGAAGGTACAGCGCAACACCACTCGCCGAGAAGCCACTGCTCCAGCACTGAATGAGCAGGACTTCTCCCAAACCGACGCCCTTCGAGGTGCTCTGGACAACCTGCCCAGCAGCCGCCCTGAAAAAGTCCGCTACGCCAGGGATTTGGCAGCGAATGTCGAATACCCTCCGACCAAGACCATCCGACAGCTTTCGAACCTGCTGGCCGTCAAGATGCAGGACGCCATGCCCCCAAGACAGCAAGACACCATCATCCAGTGATCCTCTGATCCTCAATCACCCCATCGAGCTCGTCTGAACGTCGTTACAATTTTCCTACACCTTTCACCCGACTCATACACCCATGAGATACAACGCTAACCCCTGGTTATCTTACCGACAGGTCGCTACGAAGACCGCGACGCCAGGACAACTCGTCCTAATGCTATTTGATGGAGCCCTGCGCTTCCTCGACAAAGCACTGGTCGGCTTCGACCTCGACGATCCCTTGGACTCCAACCTCGCGATCAACAACAACATCCTCAAGGCTCAGGAGATCCTCCGGGAATTGAACATGTCGCTCAACATGGAGAAGGGGGGCGAGCTCGCGAACACCATGCGGCGTCTCTACAACTACTACGATTTGCAACTCTCCCAGAGCAACCTACAGAAAGACCCCTCCGGCGTTGAGTTGGTCATTCGCTTACTTTCAGTGATCCGCGGAGCCTGGGCTGAAATGCTGACCGGCAACTCGGCCAACACCGTTGATCTTCAGGCCGATCGCCAACTTCAGGCCGCCTAATGACAGCCGCCGAATGGTTGGCCTTGGGCCTTTGATCTCCGGACGGTTGATCCAACTCCACCGGCCCCTAAATCGACATTTTCTCGTTCTATAACTGACCGCAAGCCACTCGCATGAGCGCCTGTCACGACCTGTTCAAGACCTATGATGAGTGGCGTGATTGGTCTGTACGCGAAGGCGAGGCCATTCGCAGTGCCGATTGGTCCCAGGTGAATTCCTGCCAGCGGGCCAAGATGGAACTTCAGGGGCGGATCATTCAGTACACTCAGTCCGCTCGGAACCACTTGACCGCAACGGGAGGCAGTTGGTCTGAGGTAGAACAGCGACTTCGCCGCGAGGTGGCTTCGTTGATCGACCTTGAGAACCAAAACGGTGAAACTCTAGCACAAGTCCGATGCCAAGCTTTGGCGGAGGAAGCGGAACTGGATCGATCCAGCCGCCAACTCCGCCAAGTTCGCTCCTATGCGCCGGTGGTGCGCTCGGCCTGGACCTCCTACTCCTAGGGCCTAGGGTCCTGGTGATTTGTACGCCGACCGCCGACCCAATCATTGGCTGGGTGCAGTCAGTCTCAATAAAACTTCCTCGGCATTGCCCCTTCAACGACTCTCACCGAGTCACGGCGCATCCAGAATAAGGAAGAGAGCCGGGAGTCCATCTCACCAAGAGCCCCTGTTTCCCCTACAACTGACTCCCCGAGCGGAGCGGTGTCGGACCGGAGCGAGCCTTGGAGGCGAACACACCAACCCCCTCGCGCAAAGCGCGAAAGATCATCCTCCCTAGAGCCTACTCAGCGAGCGGAGGCCTGATACCGCGGAGCCCCGCCCACCGAAAAACCGTAGCGGAGCGGTGTCAGGCCGGAGCGAGCCTTGGAGGCGAACACCCAACCCCCTCGCGCAAAGCGCGAAAGCTGATCCTCCTTCCCAGAGCCTACTCAGCGAGGGGAGGCCTTATACCGCGGAGCCCCGCCGACCAAAACCGTAGCGGAGCGGTGTCGGGCCAGAGCGAGCCTTGGAGGCGAACACCCCAACCCCTCGCGCAAAGCGCGAAAGCTCATCGTTCCCAGAGCCTACCCAGCGAGCGGAGGCCCGATGCCGCGTAGCCCGGAGACAAAGCTCCACTTCTGGAGTTTCCACCCGAAAGACCTTGAGGCAGCGTTACCCCATGATGACCCGACGGGATTTCATCCGCTCCGCAGCCGGAGCCTCCGCCCTCGCCGCGGTCCTTCCGACAGGATGTGTTCGCGGCACCGCCTCCCAGGGCATCATCGATACCCACACCCACTTCTACGACCCCAGCCGGCCACAAGGCGTCCCATGGCCACCCAAAGACGATGCCGTGCTGTACCGCCGAGTCCTCCCCAGAGACTTCCGCGCACTGGCCGAACCCTTGGGTATCACCGCCACCGTGGTGGTCGAAGCCAGTCCCTGGGAAGAAGACAACCAGTGGATCCTCGATCTGGCCGCACAAGACCCGTTCCTCATCGGTCTGGTGGGCCACCTGAAACCCGGCCAACCCGGGTTCCGAGACCAACTCCTCCGCTTCGCTGCCCATCGCCGATTCCGCGGCATCCGAACCGGCGGATGGAATGGAGGCCTACCGCTCAACGACCCGAACTGGAAGCGGGACATCGCCCTCTTGGCTGACCACGATCTTAGCTTAGATTTAATCACTGGGGCCGACCAATTCCCCGAAGCCGTCCGCATCGCCGAGGCATTCCCCAGCTTGCGCATTATCGTCGACCACTGCTGCAACGTACCCGTGCGCCAACCCCTGCCCGAGGCCTGGATCTCCGCAGTACGGGCCGCACGCCGGCATCCCAACCTCATCATGAAAGTTTCTGGATTGGTCGAAGGCACCGGTCGAGCCGACGGCACCGCCCCCCGCGAAGTCGATGCCTACCGCTTCATCCTCGATCCGATCGCCGACGCCTTTGAAGAAGACCGCATGGTCTTCGGCAGCAATTGGCCTGTCAGCGAACGCTTCGCTCCCTTGGCTACGGTCTTCGGCATCGTCGACGACTATTTCAGTCACCATGGATCCACCGCCCGATCCAAGTTCTTTACCCACAATGCCCAGCGCGTCTATCTCGGCACCCACTAAGGCTCATCATTCCCCGCGCATTTCCCTCCGCATGAACCCCCTGATTTTTTCCTTAGGATTGGTCGCCTCTCTGATGACCACCCAAGCGGCCAGCCTCCTCTTGAAGGACGGCTGGATCTTCACGGCCTCGGGTCCCATCCTGACCAATGCCTCCATCTTCATTCGCGACGGTCGGATCGAAAAAGTCGGAGCCGGCCTCACCGACAAGGCCGACACCGTCGTCGAATTGAAAGGCCAGCGAGTCTTCCCCGGATTAATTGCTCCCTCCACCGTGTTGGGACTGCTCGAAATCGATGCCCTTCGAGCCACCCGCGACACCACCGAAGTCGGCGAATATTCTGCCGATGTCAGCGCTTGGATCGCCGTTAACCCAGACAGCGAACTCATCCCCGTAGCCCGTGCCAACGGTTACACCCACGCTCATGTCATCCCCGGCGGAGGGACCGTCTCCGGCTTCAGCGGCCTCATTCAACTCGACGGATGGACCATCGAAGACCTTACGATTGAGAAAGCCGTCGCCTTGCACGTCCAGTGGCCCGGTTTCGCCCTCGACACAACCCCTCAGCCTCCGGGAAAGAATGCGGGCCCGTCTCTTGAAGACCAAGTCCGAGACCGGGACCGCAAGCTGCGAGAAATCGACTCCTTCTTCACCGAGGCCACCGCCTATTCCGAGGCCAAGAAAGTCGCCAAGGAAGGCTTCAAAAACGTACCCGCCTGGGAGGCCATGCTCCCCGTCGTTCGAAAGGAGCGCCCCCTGTGGATTCACGTCAATGAGGCCCGGGGCATCCGGTCCGCGGCTGAGTGGTCCGTGCGCCGCGGATTCAAGGCGATCATCGCCGGCGGTCGCGACGCGTGGCGCGAAGCCGCCTACCTGGCCGAACACCACATCCCGGTCGCTTACGAACACGTCTTCACCCAACCCGCTCGCGATACCGATGCGTACGATGTCCACTACTCCGCAGCCGCCGTTCTGAACAAAGCCGGAGTGCTCGTGGCCTTCAGCGAAGGCTCCGGCCAATTCGGCGCTAGCCAGATTCGCAACATCCCCTACTCCGCCGCCCAGGCACGTGCCTTTGGCCTCCCTTACGACGAGGCCGTGCGAGGATTGACCCTGAATGCCGCGCGGATGCTTGGAGTCTCCGACCGCCTCGGCTCCATCGAAGCCGGCAAAGAAGCCAGCCTCTTCGTCGCTGACGGAGATGTTCTCGATCTCAAGGCCACGGTCACCCGGATGTGGATTCGGGGACGCGAAATCGACTTGTCCTCACGCCACACGCGCCTTTACGAAAAATACCGCAAGCGCCCCACCAAGCAGTGATCCGACCGCTGCGACTCACACCGATGAGTTCGCGGGAACCGAGGTGTCTTTCTTGAGGAACACGGTTTGGGTTGGGAACGCGAACTCCAATTTCTCGGCGTCGAAGCGTTCCTTCACTTGCAAATTCAACCCGTGGAGTGCGGTCAGATACGTGGGCAAATCGCGGGTTAGGCACTGGTGATTCACCTCGATATTGAGGGCGGAGGCATCGAAGCGGTTGAAGGTGACCTGACATTCACCGGTCAACGAATGCGCAGTGAAGATCGACCGCAGCAAGCTCGCGGCAAAATCAATGCGGTGAGCAGGAGTGTCATACGTCAGGCCGTAGTTCAAGACGGTGCGTATGGAAGGCCGGGCCGAGACATTGATGACCGTGTTGTTGCCCACCGACTTGTTCGGGAGGGTGATCAGGAACCCATCCGCATTACGGACTTGGGTGGCTCTCAGGCCCATCGCCTCGACCACGCCATCCACGTCGGAACCCACCTTGATGCGGTCCCCGACTTTGAAGGGCTTATCCACGAACACCGCCACCGCACCGAACAAGTTGGCCACCGAATCCTGGGCGGCCAGACCAAAGGCCAATCCCAGCACCGACACCGAACCGAGGATCGCGGTGATATCGACACCGAGATTCCCCAACAACGTCAGCGAAGTGATCAGTATCAGAACCGCCTTGAGCAGTTTGCCGATGAGCAGCACGAACTGATCGTTGAAGGCCACGTCGCCACCCTGTTTGGGCTGCCGACGCCAAGCGGCTATCGCCAAGTCGATGACCCGCAGCGCGATGAAGGTCAAGGCGACGGCCCCGACGATGAGAGACAATCGGGAGATATTGATCTCGAGCCAAAGAGGCCAATTGTAGAGTTCGAGCCCGATGTGGATGAGAAACACCAGGGTGATGGCCTTCACCGGACCCTCCGCCAGCTTAACAAGAATATCGTCCCACTCCGTATCCGTCTTCGAAGCCCAATGCTTAAGGCGATTCCGAATGAGCCAGTCTAGGGCGCGGGAAACGGAAATTGCCAAGATCAGGTACAACAACGAGGCCGCGTACTGCCAGCGAGGAATCCCCAGAAATGGCGTCTCCATGCCTGGAACGTGGTTGATCCAAAAGGAGAGTTCGGTCTGGTGGCTTTGAATAAACTCTTCATTGATCACCTTGCGCGTTAGGGCGCTGGCCTTGGAGGCCATATCTGTGCTCTTGGCAACGGTGGCGGTGTTCGTGGTTTCGGCAGCCAGTGAGAGGGACCACAAACTCCAAACCAGGGTGGCGGAGCAGAGAAACATCCCCAACTGAAGGAGCAGACGTGGTAGCAGGCGTCGAATCATCGGCGCTGACGAGTTAGTCGCGGAACCGATGACTGGCAAGGGAGATTCAGGGGCCTCGCAATTTCAATCCCCAGCATTTTCAAGACGACCGCACTGGGCTCTGAGCGTGACCCTCCCTCACTCCACATCGGCTGGGTGCGGCCTGCGTGGCATCCCGGGCTTGCGGTAGAACACCTTCCACAAAACCAGTCCCAGCGCCGGCGCCGTCATGCCCACCACCGTGCGATCGCGAGTCTGCAGCAGGGGGACTAATTCCTCAGGCCGAAAGCGCCCATGCCCCACTTGCACCAGCGTGCCCACGATGCCACGGCACATTTTGTACAAGAACCCGTCGGCCTCGATGACCACCGTAATGCGAGGGCCAGACCGGATCACGTCGCACCGCGTCACGTTGCGGACAGTGTGGTGGCGCTCGTAACCCGGGGATGCACTGAACGCCAAAAAATCATGGCACCCGACCAAGGTGGCCGCTGCGGCCCGCATCGCCCCCAAATTAATGGGTTTGGGCACATGCCACTGCTGGCGAAGACCCAGTGGATCATGCGCCGAATCATTCCAAACAGTGTACCGGTACTGCTTACCGATGGCGTCGAAACGGGCGTGGAAATCCGGCTTGGTCTGCGCGGCCGCCGTCACTCGGATATCTTCCGGCAAGTGCGCATTGGCCGCCAAAATCAGTTTGTCCGCGGTCATCCGCCATTCGGTTCGGGGCACATCGAAATGCACCGACATCCCCCGGGCATGAACTCCGGTGTCGGTACGACTGGAACTGACAACCCGGGGACCACAACGAAACAACCGACCCAGGGCGACCTCCAGGCAGCCCTGGACCGTGATGCCCTCGAGCTGCACCTGCCAGCCACGGTAGGCGGTGCCGTCGTAGGCGACGGTCAGGCGGACGCGTTGGAAGCCCTCGGGAGCCGAGTCCGGACGCTCACGGGTGCGCTTCTTAGGAACTTCTTGCTCCGAGGACATCGTGGTTTCCTGGGAAGCGACCCCCTCACCTCTCACAGGGTGAGACTGTCGAGGTATCCCTGCAGTAGAATGGCCGCCGCAGCCGCATCGATCTTGCCGCGCTGTTGGGCCGCCTTGGTGCCACCGCTGCGCAGGGCCTTGGCTGCCGACACGGTGGTGAGTCGTTCGTCCCAGGTTCGGATCGGCACCATAATCACATCCTTGAGCGCCGCCACAAACTCCCGCGCCTTGATGGCCGCCTCACCATAGGTGCCATCCATGTTACGAGGCATGCCCACCACGATGAGTTCTACCTGCAGGGATCGGATGAGTTCCTTCACCCGTTCCACGAGAGCCAAAAACGGTTCGGCCGGAATAAACTCGAGCGGACGGGCCATCATCCGCAGTTCGTCACTGACGGCGACGCCCACACGAACGGTACCGGGATCGAGGGCCAGAATGCGCATAGCTCAGAGCAGTGAGGCGGAATCGGTGTCGATGAGCAGCACAGCCGCCGGGTTGCGTCGAAGCATCGAGGCCGGGCAGAGTGAATTCACCGGTCCCTGGAGCATATTCTTCACAGGCACCGCCTTGCGTTTTTCCGGCGCAACACAAACCACTTTCCGGGCAGTCATGAGGGCCGGCAACGTCAGCGTGAAGGCATAGGGCGGCACCGTTTCCAGCGACGGAAAATGCCCCTCCTTGACCTGCTGCATTTTGCAGGCGTCATCGAGTCGGACCAATTTGACCCACTCGGAGTCGTCCAAACGGGCAACGTGGGGGTCGTTGAAGGCCAGATGCCCGTTTTCTCCGACACCTAAGCAGCACAAATCGATGGCCTGCGATTCAAGCAGCGCCGTGTAGCGGGCGCATTCCACATGAGGCAAATCGCAATCACCGTGGATGTAATGGAAGGCCTTGGGCTTCACCAGCGACTCGACCCGCTGCTTCATATAATACCGGAAGCACGCCGGGTGGTCGGCGGGGATGCCGAGGTATTCGTCCATGTGGAACAAGGTCACCTTGGACCAGTCGATGCCACCCAAGGCCACGAGGTTCTTGAGGAACTGGATCTGAGAATTGCCGGTGGCCAGGATGGCCGCGGCGGAACCGTTGCGGGCGATGGTTTCCGCGAGGTAGTTGCGGACGTCCAGAGCAACGTAAGAAGCCAGATCGGGTTGGCTGGCGAAGACATGAACGTCCAGGGCATCGGCCTTGAACGAACGGACCGGGGCATG
>JBDKKQ010000432.1:0-3600 GCA_039796015.1 Verrucomicrobiota bacterium | reverse complement strand
CGAAACGTCCCTAGAGTTGGTGGGCTTGGCCGATCGCGGACACCATCGGCCCGATCAAATGTCCGGAGGTCAGCAGCAGCGGGTGGCCATCGCCCGAGCCATCGCCACCGATCCGACCCTGATCATTGCCGACGAACCCACCGGTAATCTGGACTCCAAATCGGCGTCGGACGTGCTGGGAATCCTCCAGTCTTTGGCCCGCGACGCCGGTAAGACGGTGGTCATGGTCACCCATGATCCCAAGGCGGCCAGCTATGGCACTCGAAGCGTTCACCTCGAAAAGGGTGAGTTCGTGGCATGAACTCGGCGGGCTCCCAGCGTGCGACTTCCCCGTCGGAGCGGCGGCCTCGGGCTTCCGGAATTACCATTGCCGGGTTTGTCCTCAAGAACGCGTTGCGCAACGGGCGGCGCGCGCTGTTGACTGTCCTGAGTGTGGCCATGAGTTGCGCTCTCTTGGTCACGTTGCTGACGTTGCAGCGTGAGCTGACCGTGCCTCCGGAAAGCGAGGCGGCCTCGTTCCGTATCATCGCGCGCAACAAGGTCTCGCTGGCCCAACCCTTGCCGGCGCGCCAGCGCACGATCATCGAGAAGATCCCCGGCCTGCGGCAGGTGTCACCCTTTACTTATTTTGGCGGGCTCTTCCGTGACGAGACCACCACGAGTTGGGCGCAATTCGCGGTCGATCCAGCCCGGTTCCGCGAACTCATCTTGGAGGGTAAGATTATCGAGGGTTCGTACGACGCCTGGGTCAAAAACCGCAATGGGTGCATGCTGGGTGCCGATACCCTGCGCCGCTACGGACTGAAGGTGGGAGACAAGCTGCGATTCACCGGCACGTTTTATCCGGTGGATTTGGAGCTGACCATTGAAGTGGTCTACGCGGGCACCATCGATGATCGGAACTGCTTTTTTCACCATGCCTTGTTGGACCAATTAATGGACGACTGGGGCATGGTCGGCACTTGGTACATCATGGCCGATTCGGCCGCCGCGGTGGACGGCGTCATCGAACGGGTGAACGCCGCCTTTGAGAACACTTCGGCCGAGGTTCGTGCGGAGACCGAACGGGCCTTTCAATTGGGTTTCGTGAGCATGTTCGGCAACGTGAAGATGCTCTTCGGCAGCATAAGCGCGGTGGTGGTCTTCACGCTCATCCTCGTGTGCGTGAGCACCATGAGCATGGCCATTCGCGAGCGGTTCCGCGAACTGGCGGTGCTGAAAGCCCTGGGATTCCGACGCCGTGAACTCTTCGCCTTTATTCTGGCCGAGAGCTTTGGACTTTCCATGCTGGGAGCCTTCGTTGGCATCGGGGGCGCGTGGTTATTCTGGTCTACCATCAATCTCCAGAAGCTCTCGCAAGGGTTCCTAGTTCATTTCGAAGTGACACCCCGCATCATGGCCACCGGCGGGATCGTCGCGGCCCTCTTGGGAATATTGGCCGCCATAGGCCCCTCAATTTCCGTGGCCCGAATGAGCGTGGTGGCAGGCCTGAAAACCCTGGACTGACCCGAACCTGCCCCCTTCACACGCCCACGTTCTATGGCTCTTCCGCTCAAATACAACTACCGCAACGTCCTCATCCGGTGGCGGACGACGTTGTTCACGGTCGTCGGGGTGGCAGCGGTGGTGTCGGTGGTCATCTTGCTCAAGGCGCTGGCTAAGGGCATTGAATCGAGCAGTGCCCGCACGGGCGAACCGGGCAATATCTTGGTGGTGCGCAAGGGGTCGCAGGCCGAATCCGGCAGTTTGGTCACTCGAGATCAGTTCCGGACGCTGCAGTTTTTCGAAGAAATCGACCGCAACGCCGCAGGGCAGCCGGTGGTGTCGGCGGAGTTGGTAATGATCATCAACGCGCCGCGTCGAGCGGCTCCGGGATCGGCCAACACGCTCATTCGTGGTGTCACCCCGCGTGGATTGGAACTGCGGCCCAAAGTTACCTTGGTCGAAGGGCGCTGGTTCCAACCGGGCCAGCGTGAAGTAACGGTATCGAAGAAACTAGCGGGTCGCTTTGAAGGCTTTGAGTTGGGCGGAATTATCCGGGCCGGCCCAGACCGCCTCCGCGTGGTGGGCTTGTTCGAAGCCGGCGGCAGCGCCTTCGACTCCGAGGTTTGGATGGATGCCGATGAGGCCCGTTCGATTTTCGATCGTTCCGAGATGTACTCGAGCATTCTGCTGCGCCCGCGGGATGACGCGGCAATGCGCTCGCTCACCAACCGGATCGCCCAAGACAAGCGGCTGGGCCTGCGCGCCGAGCCGGAGATCGAGTATTATTCCAAGCAGACGGCCACCGCGGTGCCTTTCAATATTTTGGCCGGGCTCTTGGGCACGGCGATGTCGGTGGGCGCGGTGTTTGCGGCCATGAACACCATGTACGCCAACGTCGCCTCGCGGACCCGTGAGATCGGCACGTTGCGGGTGCTGGGCTATTCGCAAACGGCCATCGTGATGTCCTTCCTCATCGAGGGCGTACTGCTCTCGGGGTTGGGTGGTTTGCTGGGCTGTGCGTTTTCCCTGGGCATTTATGCGTATGTGGTGGCTCGGGGTGTGACCTTCGGGACCATGGATTTTCAATCCTTCGCCGAAACGGTGTACCAGTTCCGGGTGACCCCCGACTTGATGCTGTTGGGCCTGGCCTTCTCGCTGGTGATCGGACTCATCGGGAGCTTCCTGCCGGCCTTGCGTGCTTCGCGGTTGCCGGTGATTTCCGCCCTCAAATCCTTATGAAAGACGATCGTCTCGAACGGCTCCGGATCGCCTCCCACCAGAAACGGCGCTCAGGGCTTCCGACCTTGCTCATCATTGGTGGGGTACTGGTGGTCACCGGTGTGATTGCCTGGTGGGCTGTCCCGCGGGCCAGTGACGACGTGCGCGCCGGCATGAAGTCGGGTCCGAAGGCCATCCGCACGGAAGCCGGAATCCCGCTGGAGAAGTCGGGTGCCGACCGCTCGGCGACGGGAACGAACAGTTCGCTGGCACAGGGCGCCCGCGTGGAGCGCTCGGCGGGTTCAGTCGCGGGTTCAGTGCTGACGGTCTCGGGCTACATCATCGCCCGTGAGCGCATTGAGATTAGCCCGCGCTTCATGGGGGTCGTGCAATGGATTGGGGTCAAAAAGGGCGATGCGGTTACCAATGGGCAGGTGGTGGTTCGCTTGGATGATTCTGAATACCGTGCCCGGCTGGCGGAGAACGACGGGGCGCTGGCAGTGGTGGATGTGGCCTTGGAGCGGTCGAACGTGGACCTTCGGCGCGCTGAGCCGCTGGTCTCGCAGCGTATTGAAACCCAGAAAGCCCTCGACGATGCTCGATTGGCGGTGCGCAGCGCTGAAGCCCAGCGGACCCAAATATTGGGTGCCCGCAAAAGCATCGAGACCTTGCTCGAGTGGTGCATCATCCGCTCGCCGGTCACCGGCGCGGTGCTCGAAAAACTCGTCGACCCCGGTGAACTGGTCACTCCGCAGACCTTCGGAGGCACCCGCGGACCTAGTTCTTCGCTGGTGGCCGTGGCCAACCTCCAAGACCTCCAAATCGAGGTGGATATCGACGAATCCAAGCTGGCCCGCGTCTCGCTGGGCCAACGCTGCGTCATCTCGCCGGTCTCCT
>JBDKKQ010000431.1:0-2592 GCA_039796015.1 Verrucomicrobiota bacterium | reverse complement strand
ACCGGCCGAGTAAAACCCTTCAGCCGCAACGACAATGGCGGCGACCTGGTGGAGAGCGCCTTTCTGGTGCAAGGCCTGCTCTGCGTGCGCCAATACTTTCGCGAAGGTTCCCCGGCGGAACAAGCCCTAGCCGAACGCATTGACCGCCTGTGGCGCGGCGTGGAATGGGACTGGTACCAACGCGGCGGCCAGAACGTCCTCTACTGGCATTGGTCACCCGACCGGGGCTGGGCCATGAATTTTAGAATCGAGGGCTACAACGAATGCCTGATCACCTATGTGCTGGCGGCCTCGTCCCCGACCCACCCCATCCCCGCGGCGGCCTACCACGAGGGCTGGGCGCGCGAGGGGCGCGTTAAAAACAACATCGATCCAAAAAAACCGGGGCCGCAGTTGGAGCTCAACCACCAGGGAGATTCTCGGTCTGGCGGCCCCCTCTTCTGGTCGCACTATTCCTTCCTCGGACTCGACCCGCGCAGACTCCATGACCGCTACGCCGACTACTGGCGGCACAACGTGGAGCACACGCGAATCAACCGGCAGCACTGCATCGACAACCCGCACGGCTATCGCGGCTACGGCCCCCAGTGCTGGGGATTGACCGCCGGATACTCCGTGGGGTTTTACGCGGCGCACCGCCCGGGCGAAGACCTGGGAGTGATTTCCCCGACGGCCGCATTGTCATCCTTCCCCTACACCCCAAGAGAAAGCCTGCGAGCCCTCCGTCATTTCCACGACGACCTCGGCCATTGGATCTACGGCCCTTACGGATTCTACGACGGCTTCAGCCTCCATCACCGGTGGTGCAAACCCTGGTACCTCGCCATCGACCAGGGCCCCATCGTGGTCATGATGGAAAACCATCGCACCGGCCTGCTCTGGCGCCTCTTCATGTCCTGCCCCGAAGTGCAAACCGGACTGGACCGACTGGGATTCAGCGACTGAACCCGAGCATCACGGCCGCCGCCGATCAGCAGCCGCTCTGGGTATGTCACCGACACGGAAAATTCGGCCCCGAGTTTCACAGCTATCGGGCCGCACCGCTGGCAGAGCGCGGATGGCGGGTTCCAGGCTGGTTTTCCCGGAGGCTGGGGGTTAGCCTCAGCCCTTCATGAGGTTGTTGATTGCTTCCCTATGGATGTGGCTCCTGCCGATAGGCTTGGCGCAGAATGGCACCACTCCGGCTACGGCTTCCGGGCGTCCCGTACCCAAGTTGGTTCTGACCAACTCGCTGGACGCGTTCACGGCACCGGCCGCGCGAGCCCCTTCCACCGCGGCCCCCACGGCTGCGGCCACCTCCACCAGCCAGGTTTCCACGCTCTCAACCAATGGGGAATCTGTCTGGGCTGAAGGCGATGGACTCCGCATCACCGCCAGCGCCGTCAGTGCCAAAGTATCGCGCGCGGTCGCTGAGGCCGCCGCCTCGGGTCGCTCTCTCTCGGATCGCGACCTGACCGCCCTCCGCGGACGCACCCTCGATACCCTCATCTTTGTGCAACTGGTCCTGCGCCGGGCCGATCAGGGCGACACCAACCGTGCTCTTTTTGAAACCAAGAGCCGCATCGACGGCATGATCAAGAACGCCCCTTCCGCCGACGCCTTCTTTCGAACTCTGGCGCAGGCCGGCTACACCGAAGAATCCTTCCGCAGGGAGAAGTTTGAAGAGGCGCTGGTGGTGAACATCATCGACCGAGAGGTGAAGAATCGCATCCGTATCCCGGATTCCGAAATCCAGGGCTACTACGACTCGGATGACACCCGCTGGAAGAAGCCCGATCAGGTGAAGGCGGCCCAAATCTTTTTCGCCACCATCAACGCAGAAAATCGCGAAAAGCTGCCGACGGATGTCATCGAGGCCAAAAAGAAGAAAGCCGAAGAAACCTTGGCCCAACTGCAGGCCGGAACCAACTTTACCACCCTGGCCAAGCAACTCAGCGAAGATCCGACCTCGCGAGAACGCGGCGGAGAATACGTCTTCCAGAAAGGTCAAATGTTCCCCGAGTTCGAAAAGGCGGTCTGGGACCTCAAGCCCGGCACCCTGCACAGTCAGGTGGTCACCACCCAGTTTGGCTTCCATGTGTTCAAGAAACTTGAAGAGGTTCCGGCCCGAATCATCCCGCTGGCCGAAGTCACCGAACAAATTCGTGAACTCATGATCCAACGCGATATGGAGGTACGGATTCCAGAATACGGCGACCGACTCCGGGCCGAGGCCCACGTCAAGCTGCTGCCCGGCGCACCGCAGCCCTTCCAACCTTAGTTTTCTACCCCTACACTCTTTCCCGACATGCAAAAGACGAACGACCTCCGCGTCGTCGCCACACGACGCCTTCCGGCACCGCGCGAACTCAAGGAAGCGCTGCCGATGGACGAGCGCGCCAACGAAACCGTGGTCCAGGGTCGACTGACCGTGCAGCGCATCTTGCGCGGCGAAGATCCGCGCCTGCTCGTAGTGATCGGGCCGTGCTCCATCCACGATCCGGAAGCGGCGATGGACTATGCCCGCAAACTCGCCGCCCTGTCGGCCGAGGTCGCAGACCAGCTTTTCCTCGTGATGCGGGTTTATTTCGAAAAGCCCCGCACGACCATTGG
>JBDKKQ010000430.1:0-4847 GCA_039796015.1 Verrucomicrobiota bacterium | reverse complement strand
GTTTACGTCGATTCAAACTACCTCTACGGCACCTACAATTGGGTGGCGACAAACACCTACATCCTGACGGGCTTCACTTACGTGATGAGCAACTCCGTCTTGAATATCGAGCCAGGCACCGTGATTAAGGGAGTCTCAGGCACAGGTTCCTCTTCCACTGCGGCTAATGACTTCGGCTGCCTCTTTGTCTGCCGCGGCGGTAAGATCAATGCCGCCGGCACCGCGGGCAATCCGATCATCTTCACGGCCGAAGTGGACGACGTCGCTGATGCGGGCGACTTGCCCTTCCCGTCGCGCGGTCTCTGGGGTGGTCTTGTTGTCTTCGGCAATGCCCGTCTGAACAACCCGGGTTGGACCACCAACAGCGTGTCTTATGATATCTACGAAGGTCTTCCGGACCTTGCCGTCACCAACGACTTCACGGGCCAGATCGACTACTTGCACCGCTATGGTGGTACCGATGACGACGATAGCTCAGGCGTGTTCCGCTATGTGTCGGTGCGGCATGGTGGTAAGAAGCTGACCACGGATAAGGAGATCAACGGATGGTCTCTGGGTGCCGTTGGACGGGGCACGGTAATGGAGTACTTGGAAGCCTACTGCATCGCCGACGACGGGTTTGAGTTCTTCGGCGGATCGGTGAATACGCGGTACTTGGTGTCCGCCTTCAACGACGACGACGGATTCGACACCGACATGGGCTACAACGGTCAGAACCAGTTCTGGTTCGGGATCCAAGAGCCGACGGCCAAGGACAGCGGCGCGGAGCAAAACGGTCAGCCGCAGTCTCCGGATGTGCGCGTGCCGGGTGCGTTGCCGCTGACGACGTATGCGATTCGTAATGCGACGTTGATCGGTGCCGGTACCAACACGACAGGCAATGATGCCCTGCGCTTCCGGGTGGAGAACAAGGCTCGCTGGTTGAACTCGGTGTTCACCGACTTCGGTGGCGTGCGAGTGCGTATCGACGACGACGGTGTTTCGACGCCGGAGCTGAAGAACAACGTGTTCTGGGGTTACAAGACTGGATCGAACGAAGACTACGGCAAGGAGTACGTACCGGCCGCCTTGAACCCGACGGTGGATCCGCTATTGGGAGGCATTAGCCGCAAGGCCGATGGCCAGTTGGATCCGACATTGCGCGCCGGCAGCCCGGCTTATGGAGTGCCGCAGACCGAGACCCCTGGATTCGTGAAGGTGAACTTCACTGGAGCCTTCGGTTCCGAGAACTGGGCCCAGGACTGGACCGCACTCGATGCCGAAGGCTTCTTCAAGGCCACCAGCATCAAGCCGGTCGGACCGATCGCGCTGCCGCAACCCAAGGCTCCGGTTTTGGGTGTCGCTGCCACCGCAACAGGACTGAAGATCACCTTCATGTCTGAACCTGGCCGCACCTACATCCTCCAAAGCCGCACGGCCTTGGATCAGACCGCTTGGACCCCGGTGCAATCACCGGTTGTTGGCACTGGATCCGATCTGACCGTCGAGGTGCCCTTCGGGGTGGCCACCGGATTCGTCCGGATTTCGGTGGAGTGATCTGAGCCAAACGGCATTCACATCAACAGCTTCGCAATGGGGCGGATCCGCAAAACGGGTCTGCCCCATTTTTCTTGAGCCGGAACACTTCAGTCGGGAGGAAAGGGGTAGCGTGACGGATTCTTTCGCACAACGAGGCGAGCGCGCAGCGCGGGCTTGATGAGGCTCCTGCTTGTGACCCGTAACGAACGAATACCGACGCGCTTGCGGAAGAAAGCGCAGCCAGCACGACCGATTGAGCGGGATGGTTCTGGCTGAAGTCTCGCCAGTTTCGATCGCGAATTATCCCTTTTGCTGATGGCTGCGATGCATCCAGCCACCGGCCAGGACGAGTGCTCCAATCCCCAAGACCGCAATGGTCAGTCCGGCATCCAAGAACAAGGGCAGTACTCCCTCCACGGTCATCAAACGACCTCGGGTCAGTAAGACCACACACACTGCGAGGTAGCCTGCCGTGTCGGCCAGATACATGAGAAACCCCAAATTGGCGCGATCTCGGGTGAGCGCGATGAATCGTTCAAAGAGGGTGGCGTGAACGGCGATGTAAGGGAGGTACAACCCAATGCCCACCGCCACCATGAATCCAAAGGCATCAATGCCTCCCCGCCGCCAAGCCAAGCACGCGGCTGCAACCATCGCCAACCCCAGGCATGAGACACCTAAACCCGCGTAAAACGCCCGGCGATTATCTCGGATACGAGCCATCAATCCCATAGGAATGAGGACTGCCAGCGTGACCCACATCTCTGACTGAGTGAAAACCATCGCGGCGCCCGGAGATCCCAACGCCTGCCAGAGTTCCCTCGAAAAATCAGCCCTCACGGAGCGCAGCAATGTGACCAGTGTGTAGGCTGTGATGATGAGCAGCACCGCCAAGCCATGGCGCTTGAGGAAAGCCCATCGCTCAGATCGGTTTAGTGGTTGTCGTTCTGTTCGGGCGACGACATCGGAATCGGTGGGTGGCGGAATTTGCCCAAGCATCCAAGCGAATCCCCACAGCGGGAGTGCGAAGACCGCTCCGGCGGCCGCCGGCATCCAGCGTTCCGGCACGCCTGCCTCGAGCAACCGCAGACCCACGGTCTTCGATAAGCCGTCGGCCAGAATGAAACTGCAGCACAGACCGGTGATGAAGGCTTCGGAAAGCCGTCGGCCCTCAAGAAACCCCAGAACCAGACCAAAGACCATTCCCAGCGGTAGTCCATTTAAGAAGAGGCAAATCGCTGCAAAAGACGGTGGCAGTAGACCAAAGAGGATCCAGGCGGTCTCGGCTACGGCGATCAAACCGAAGAGCGTGGCGATCCGACGCTGGGGTGCCATCTCGGCAATAACCCGAATGCCCATGGCCTTGGAAGCGGTGTAACCCAGGACTTGAGCGCTCACCAACAGCGCCTTGAAACCCGGGCTGAATGGATCACTGACATAAACGCCCGCGGTGAAAGGTTTCCGAAAGCCGTACATGCAGGCGTAGGTTCCAAACGCCGATACGGTGCACCATGCTGCCAGCGCTATCGGGTCTTTTTGCCACCGTCGAATCATGGCTTTCATGCCGGAGAATCGACGGGTTTGCCGGCCCACGGATGGATTGAGGTCACCATGACATGGTTCACGAACAGTGCTTCAAACCCAGTGAAGATCAGGAAACACTGACTTCCAATCCATCTGGAATCACAGAGACGCGCTGCCATTTTCCGGAGGCTGCGAGTCGGAAGGCTTCCGCTAATTGGCTCAATGGGATTGGAGGTGAAACCAAGGACTCCCAGGAATAATCGCCTTGATGCTTCGAAAGGAAGGCGATCGCGGCGTCGAGATGCCGCGGGGCGTAGTTGTGAATGCCTCGCAGGGTCAGGCATTTGCGGATGAGGGTTTCACCCGTCAGTTGCAGGGCCGAATCCGGATGCACTAGCCCGGCGATGGCGTAATGCCCGCCCGGTCTTAGCCAGCTAATTCCATCAGCGATCACCGAGGCGCTGCCGGTGACCTCGATGACGACATCGGCCGAGTTGGCATGAATCGCATCGTGGGTGGTCGACAAGATGGGGACGCCGCCAAACCGGGGCACCGCCAAGAGTCGGGCTGGTTGACGATCTACGACGAACACTTCTTTCCAACCGGCAGTTTTCAGCAGGGCGCAGCCGTAGAGCCCGAGCAAACCAGCCCCTTGAATCACGACCCGTTCTCCAGGTGTTGGAAGGGATTCGAGAACTGCGATCATGGTCGCAAGAGCGCAATTGGCCGGAGCCACCATTGCATCGCTGAGAGGGTTGGGCACTGGCACGAGGTGTGTGCCGGATCGCAAAACCATGTGGGTGGCGTAGCAGCCGTTCAATCCAGATCCGTCCGACAGGCTTCCGTGCCCGTATTTGAAAAGTCGTTCGCATTTCTGCGGTAAATTCCAACGGGTACAAGGATCACACACACCGCAGGAGTCGGTCAGGGTCCATGTGATGCGCTGGTCTACCCACGAGGGGTCTAGGCCCGATCCCACCGCAACCACCCGTCCGACTGCCTCATGACCCAGCACCATGGGGGTAGGTCCGCGGCGTCGCCCACAATAGGTGTGGAGGTCAGAACCGCAGAGGGTGGTTAATAAAATGGCCACCAAAACCTCCCCGGATCCGAGAGAAGGCTGACAGAACCGCTGATAGATGAATGGGGAATCCACTCCGGAGAAAACGGCGGCCAACACGCTGGGGTCCATGGTCGTAGAGTTAATGAAAATCCGAACGGATCTCGAGATTAATTCAACCGACGACAACCCGCTGTTTGTAACGATTGAGCGATGGAGACCGCGTGTTTTCTGCGGCTCTGTTAAAAGTCCGTGACGCGCTTGGGTAAGGTTGAATCCCGCGTTTCAAGTGCTAAAACCGACGACCGGTTAGGGCTGCGCCCTGGATCGGTTTTTCCCTCGATGATCATGAAATCAACCTCTATCAAAGAACCTGGCGTTCGGCGGCAATTGCTGTCGGCCATCGCCGCGTCCCTGATCGCCACGGCGATGCAGGGTTCACTTCAGGCTCAAGCGGTCTCCAACCGTCTGTTCGCTGAGAACTTCGATTCATTGCCCCTGGGCCCGAACCGCGAGGAAGCACTTGCTGGTTTGGAAGTGTGGACCGGAACACCCCCGAGTGGCTGGGTGTTGGACAATTCGGCAATGCCTGGCTTCGGCACGGCTTTGGACGGCATCGTGGAATGGGCCGGGTGGACCTTCGCGAACAAGGACTGGTGGGTGCGCACGGCCGGCAATCAACGCCGCTCTGAGTTCGCCTTCGGTGACAACACGGTAATGATCGCCGATCCGGACGAGTGGGACG
>JBDKKQ010000429.1:0-4755 GCA_039796015.1 Verrucomicrobiota bacterium | reverse complement strand
TGGAGAGAGCCTCGGGCTTAGAAGCCGATCGAGTTGCCGTCGCGTGGCAGGGACCTTCTTCGGCAGCCCCGCGATCGCTGGTCCATCGCATCCAGGCCATCGCTCGATTCCGAACCGGACGGCGGACTTGGATTGTCGGAGCCTGCACTCTGGCGGTTGTGGCTCTCTTGGGATTGACCGATCAAGAACCCTTGCCGCCGCGTCGGGTCTGGTTGCTGAAGAACGAGGTTATTCTTGGGCCGCGGTCCCCTCAGCCCGGGTTACCGACGGTTTAAGCTACAACGAGCTCAAGCACTCACAGGCTCGGGCCTAATTCCTTGGACGGTGCGAGGGGGAGACGATTTTCTGGAGCCTGCCTCAGCGAGGTGTCGAGGGTTCGGATCTCCGGGAGCGTCCGGCTGTCCACGCCTCCACCCAGTCGGGCCAGGCGTTCACCACTGGGTCGCACCATCCGTTCGTAGCTACCCACAGCGTCATCATAGGCCTTGGTGGTCTTGCTCAACCCGTCCCGAATGCGCTCGAAATGCTCCACGAAGCGGTTGACCCGTTCGTAGAGTGTTTGTGCGGCCTCGGCAATTTGCTGAGCGTTTTGGGATTGTTCATGCGCCTGCCAGCTCACCGCGACGCTCCGCAGCAGGGCGATGAGTGAAGCGGGTGTGGCCAAGAGGATGTGGCGTTCGGCGGCCCAAACAATGAGATCCCGATCTCCCTCGAGTGCGGCGCTGAAGAGGGATTCCGCCGGAACGAAGAGCACCACATGGTCCAGCGCGTTGTTGAACTGAGCCGGATAATCTCGGTCGGCCAACGCCTTGATAGTGGATTTCATCTTGGCGGCGTGATCGGCCAGTGCGGCGCTGCGCCGTCCTTCCTCTTCCGAATCGACGGCCGCGAGGAACTCCAGATCCGGGACCTTGGAATCTACAATGATCACCCGCTCGCCCGGGAGTCGGACAATGAGGTCGGGTTTGGAATCCCCCTCGCGCACCTGTTCCACAAAATCACAGTGGGCACTCATGCCGGAGGCCTCCACAACGCGGCGCAAGGTTTCTTCACCCCAACGTCCCCGGGCTTGATTGGAGGAGAGCACCGCGCGGAGACGGTGGGTCTCGCTGGAAAGGGTCTGACTGTGGGTCGAAAGCTGTTCGACTTGCCGACGGACTTCTCCGAGGGCGGTCGATTGCAGGGAATCGCTTTGCTGAAGCCGAGCCTGGTAGGCCTTAAGTTGATCCTCGAGGGGTTTGACCAGCGACTCGATGCGCTGTTCGCGCAAGGACAAGTCTCCCTTGGCCGACTCCTGGAAGCGGGTGAACGTCTCGTTGGCCAGACGCAGGAATTCCGGTCCGTTCTGCTTGAGCGCCTCGGCGCTCAGGCCGGCGAAGCTTTGCTTAAGATCTGCCAAAGACTTCTCCTGCGAAGTTCGCAATTCCGCCACCCATTGCGCGTGGGTTTCCTTAAGGCTGCGCTCAGATTCTTCATGGACCCGCTGCTGCTCAAGGATACTGGCTCGGGCTGCAGCGCTCTCTGCGGTGGCCGTGGCCAGGCGATTTTGGGTCTGGGCCAATTCAAGGCGAAGAGAGTTCACCTCGGTGTCTTTTTCACGATGTGCCTCCATGGCTTGAGACGCCTCCCGGCGCGCGCCGTCCCGAGAGGCTTCTGCCGCGGCGGCCGCAGCCTGAGCGTTGGCAGATCGGGTCTGCCACTCGTTGGCCTCGCTCTCTCGCCGGAGGGCCTGCTGGCGCAGTTCTTCCTCCAAGGCTGAGCCGGCCGTCCTCAAGGGTTCTCGACGCAGAGCTCTGAGGATCCAGCCGATCACCAGACCCAGTAGCAGCCCAACAATCAGGGTCACAATGCGTTCGACCATAGTCACTCCGCCAGTGACCCAAAACCGGGAGGTCAAACACAATGTCTTTCTGGGAGCTTGTGCGGGTTCTCAAGGAAATTGGCCATGAACCGGTGGCTCCCCAAAAGAGCGGGGCTCATTTCTTGAAAAATTGGGCAAGGGCAACCGACACGATTCCGGTAAACCTTGCCTACCCCACTCCACCATCGAGAAAACGCCTCGCCCGCCTCAGCCTCATTCGCATCCAGGAACCGGAGGGCGAAGTATTGGAGGCTCAGGCGAGGTGTGGTTGTGTCGGCCTCCCGACGGAATTTGAACATTTTGTGGGAGCATCCTATGTGCTTGGAGTCCGATCCAAAATGGGGCTACTTTTTATCCCTAACTTTTATCCGTGTTCATGAAAATTAATTCGTGTTCTTTGAGTGCGTCGGGCCGTCGTCCGAGTCATTGCGGTTTCACCTTGATCGAGTTGCTGGTCGTCATTGCCATCATCGCGATTCTGGCCGGTATGCTCTTGCCGGCCTTGGCCAAGGCGAAATCGAAAGCCACCGGTGCAGCCTGCGCGAGCAACCAGAAGCAGTTGGTTCTGGCCTGGCAGATGTACTCGATGGACAACAACGACTCTTTGGCTCCGACCGATGGTTGGAGGAACAAGGGGGGAGCTGTGGTGGCACTCACCGGTGGCGGCTATTGGCAGGGACCGGTGCCAGACATCGCCAATGGCATTACCCTCGAAGAAGCGCTCAGGCGGGTTCAAAAGGGCATGACCAATTCCCCAATGTGGGAGTACTGC
Organism: Verrucomicrobiota bacterium; assembly: GCA_039796015.1. Lineage (GTDB taxonomy): Bacteria > Verrucomicrobiota > Verrucomicrobiia > Limisphaerales > UBA9464 > SXXZ01. Next base: position 2,122 of record JBDKKQ010000429.1, on the reverse strand, counting down.
ACGGCCTTTGGCGCCTATCATTGCCCGGGAGACCTGCGTTCCAAGCGGCGTCCGGGCGCCGGGTGGGCCTACGATAGTTACTCCAAGGCCAACGGCATGAACGGCATTCTCGGATGGGAAGCCTCTCAGCCTCCGTACCTCAAAGCCTCCGAGGTGAGTTCCCCGTCCCAGTCCTTCGTGTTCATCGAAGAGTCCGATCCCCGCAATTCCAACCTCGGCACCTGGGTGCTGAGCACAGATTCCAGGGGGTGGATCGATCCTTTCGCCATTTTCCACGGCAACTTCAGCACCTTCTCCTTCCAGGACGGCCACTACGAGGGGCACCGCTGGATCGAAGCCAGAACCATCAAGGCCGCTAAGGATTCCGCCGTCGGTATTTCCAGCTTCAATTGGGCCGGTGGTGGCCCCAACAACCCCGACTTCCGTTGGGTTTGGAACAACTACCGTCACCGCAACTGGAAGGAACTCTGATTTTCCGCAGATTCTGTGCGGTATGGCTTTCGGGTGGCCTAGGGCATCCGGCTTCGATCAGGGAACTCACTGGAGTTCCCTGATTTGCTTCGTGCGCACGGCAAGGCCCACTCTCCGACGGGTTCATGAAAGTCTTCCGAAACTTGGAGCACTTTGCTCGGGCGCAGAGCCCTGGGGTCCGAGGGATCCGGATCGACGGATGGGGTGCCTTGACCTGAATGTTTTGCCAGTGGGGCATTTCGATCATGAGTGACTTTGATTTTCGCTTTGGAGGGATCGCACGGCTTTACGGGGCGGCCGCACTGAGTCGGTTTCGCGCCGCGCACGTCCTAGTGATCGGCCTTGGCGGCGTGGGTTCCTGGGTGGTGGAGGCGCTCGCCCGTTCGGGCATAGGTCGGTTGACCTTGGTCGATCTCGACGACGTGTGCGTCAGCAACATCAACCGGCAGTTGCATGCGCTGGATTCTACGGTGGGACGGTCCAAGGTGGAAGTCATGGCGGAACGGGTTCGGGCCATTTCCCCGGAGGCACGGGTAGAAGTCCGGGTGGAGTTTTTCACGGCCGACACTGCGTCGCGCCTTCTGGGGTTGGAGACCGGTTTAGGTTCCGAAGACCGCCCAGACTTCGTGGTGGATGCCATCGACGCCATGTCCAACAAGGTGCGGTTGATCGCCTTGTGTCATGGTGCCGGGATTCCGTTGGTGGTTTGCGGCGGGGCCGGCGGACGCCGTGATCCGACCGCGGTTCGAGTCGCCGATTTGGCCACCGTGACGCACGACCGGTTGTTGAGTGAAGTGCGCAAGCGCCTCCGCCAGAAACACGGGTTTTCGAGAACTGCTAAAAAGCTGCGCATCGACTGTGTTCATTCGGCCGAGGCTCCGGTCTTTCCGGACCGTGATGGCCAAGTTTGCGCGATCCGCGCTTCGGACAACGAAATGCCCCTGCGGCTCAACTGTGAATCGGGCTTCGGTTCAGCCACTCAGGTGACCGGCACCTTCGGTTTTGCCGCCGCCGCTCGAGTATTGGCCCGTTTAGCGACCCCGATGCCTAACTCCGCGCCTAACCCGATGCCTAACCAGGAGTTGCAGCCATCCCCGCTGCCAAGTCCGATCTCCGAATGACCTGGGTTCTGCCACGGACGAGGTGTGGAGGGGGTTGAAAAGCTGCGATTCCAGTGAAATTTACATGGGAGCTGTGGCGTCTAAAGGATTGCCTGACCTGCTTTTGAACCTTCTGATCCAAACCATGCCTCCGTGGTCCCGGTGCCTGATGGCCCGAATCAGCCCCGTCCTGACAGCTTTGTTGCTCCACTGCGTTTCCTCGGTCCGGGCCCGGGCTGAGAACCGAGTCGACTACCGCTATGAGGACTATATCGAGGACAACGACCGGATCCACATCCGGACCCACGCCGTTTATGCCGAACAGGCCTTGAACGCCAAGGCGGTGGTAAAAGCAAACTTCGTTTACGATGGCATCTCGGGAGCAACCCCGACCGGGGCGGCCGCCGCGCCAGGAACCGATCGCTTACCGGTCCAGAATTTTCAGGACATTCGTCGTGCCGGATCGGTCGAACTCGACCTGACCGCCGGTCGCTTCATATCGCGGCCCCAGATTGCATACAGCGAAGAAAGTGACTACCGCTCGGTAGGGC
>JBDKKQ010000428.1:0-2794 GCA_039796015.1 Verrucomicrobiota bacterium | reverse complement strand
TGGTGAACGCCTTCATCACCCACGGCAAGCAGTTCCGCATGATGTCGTACCCCAACCGCTCCCACTCCATCAGCGAAGGCCTCAACACCAGCGTCCACCTCCGCCAACTGATGACCGACTTCCTCCACGAAACCCTGCCCCCAGGGCCGAGATAGGCGGGTTCGTCAAGAGCTCGGCCCCCCTTCAAAGTCCCATTCCCGCATTGGCCATGGCGGCGGTTTAAACCCATCTTTTTCCAGTAATGACCAAGCGCATCTCCATTTGTCTGCACCCGGATCTCGCTGCTTGGCTTCGAGCAACGGCCGAGAAACGTGGGCTAAGCCAAAGCGCGATTGTTCGATCTCAATTGGAAAAGGCCCGTTCGGCTTCGGAGCTAAAACCGTGGATGGCTCTCGCAGGCAAATCCGAGGGCAACCCCAGGAATCTTTCCTCCATTGAGGGTTTCAGTCCGCGTCGGCGGAAACAGCCGATCTTCCCTCCGGAGCGATGAAGTAAAAAGCCCCCGGGAGGGCTTTGATAGCCGACTCCGGGGGCTGGTTTGGGGTCCACTAGGGCCGCACTTCAGGCGCGCCAGCCGTGGTTCTCGCGGACCTGAATCATCGCCGAGAGGATGTTGTTCCAGGTCTCCTGCTTGCCCATGACATCGTTCGGGAACATGCAGCCGTCCCAGCAAATGTGCTGGAACTTCTTAGTCACCTTACTGGCGTCATCGCGCATCCAGTAGCCGGCATCGCGAGCGATGTTCAACTTGCCGTTCGGATCGGTCGCTAGGCAGTGCTTGCCCGTTTTCTCGTGATCGCCCGAACCCTTCACCGTCGCGTCATTCTGAGCCACGTGGAAGTCGATGGTCCAAGGCCGCAGCGCAGCGGTCATCTTCTTCATGGCCTTGTGGAAGGCTTCCGGCTCCCAGTGGTAGTTCTGCGGCACGATGCGGTGGGCGCTCGGAGCATTGTAGCCCAGCGTGTAGAGGAGCGTGTGGGCCATGTCGGCCTGGAAGCCCACGACCTTGGGCATCCCGGTCTCCTCCAGCGTCTGGATCATGTACTTCCAGGATTGCATACCACCCCAGCAAATTTCGCCCTCGGCGGCCAGACGCTCACCGTGGTCTTTGGCCACCTTGCCGCCCTCGCGGAAGGTCTTGGCGATGAGCTTGGTGTTGCCCTTGGGGTCTTTATTCCAGGCGGTCACCGGCGCGGCCGAATCGATACGCACCACTCCGTAGGGGCGAACGCCCAGGTCACGCAGCTTCTGACCAATGCGGCACGCCTTGCGCACCGCGGACACCCAATTAGCGCGCTGGGTGGCATCGCCCATAGCCGAGCCATCGAACCACACTGGAGCCACCACCGTGCCCACCACGAACCCGCGCGATTGGATCTTTTCGGCGAGCTTTTTGATGCCGTCGTCGGTGATGTCGATATCGACGTGCGGGTTGTATAAAAACAAATCCACGCCATCGAACTTCACGCCGTTGACCTCGGCCTTGGCCGTGTAGTCGAGCATCTTGTCCAGATCGATGGATGCCTCGGCACCCTCCCCGCCCTTACCCACCAATCCGGGCCACATCGCATTGTGGAGCTTCGGAAAATTGTTGGCAGCCGGAGTGGCCGATGCGGTCGATGCCGCGGCGGCAACCGGGGCCTTAGCGGACTTCTTGGCGGGAGATTTCTTTGCGGTGGGCTTGCTCATAGGAGATTGGAGATGCGCTGAGGATCGAACGACCTGTCGGGGATTCAAGCACGGTTTTCTGGATCGGCCTGATGTCTCGCTACAAATGCCCGTGGCAATCGGTGATCGGCGACGCTTCGACGTGGCCTGGTCACCCGACCGCCGGAGTACATCGCATCCACCCAACAAGGCCGATCACGAGTTCGGTTTGACGGATTCGCAGGAACGCTCCACCTGAGGTCCATGAGCCAAGATTACCAGGTGCGCCAAAGCCCCGATGAGCACCAGCAAGTTGCCCATTTGCGACACCCCATGCCACATCCCGAATTGCCGAGCCAACACCGTGCGATCCTCGGTGGAAGTCGTGGTGGAGTACCGTTGCCGGTTCAGCTCCACCAATTTGGGCTGCAGCCAAAACCCGCCCGCACACACCAACGCCAAGATAGCAACCAAACCCCAACGAGAACGCCGAGCCAGGGCAGAGCCAGCAGCGCCAGATCGCAGATGCAGAACGAGCGCCACCACTGTGCAGACCACTTGCAGCACGAAGTACTTGGCCAACACCGACTGAGCGATGAGCCCCGCGTTTTGCCGCCCGACGAGATCCGTCACCGCCGGCGAGAAGAAGTTGGGGCCCACCACGACTGTCAGGAACAGCCCCGCCCCAAACCACACCGACGCATTCACCACCGCCAGCACATGCCAGATAATCCGCATGCGCGATCATCATCCGATTTCACGCCAAAGACCAATCGCCAAGAAACCGACTTGAAGATCTTGGGTGCAACTCTCCAAACCTCGAGGCGATGGGTGTTAAGGTTTATCGGCCGAGACACCAATGCCTGCTATTTGCCCCGTCAGCGCAAATCGCCGGGTTGAACAGGGCCGGGTTGGACTTGGCAGCATCCCATTTCGTTGGCATTCTTACGGCGTTGGGCGTCAGTCGTGCGTTTACTGGTAGTTTTTTGTTAGACAAAACGATTGTAAACAACGCCCAAAACGCATCAAAGCCCCGTAAACATTGGTCTGTCCCGATAGCTCAAATGGATAGAGCTACCGTTTCCTAAACGGTTGATCCAGGTTCAATTCCTGGTCGGGACACCACTTCAAAACCCAGTTTTCATTG
>JBDKKQ010000427.1:0-2707 GCA_039796015.1 Verrucomicrobiota bacterium | reverse complement strand
GTCCAACGCGAATTCGGTCACATATCCCGGCGTTCCGATGCTGTTCGGCCGACCATCGGACACGTAGTACTCGAAGGTCAACCGGCGGACGGCGAACGCGTCCATGGGCCCCACAAATACCGAAGGACTGGGCGGAGTGCCCACCGGGCCCAATGAACTGGCGAGCGAGACGGGCACCCCACGGGTGTCATTGGTCAGACCCGTGACGATGAGCAGGACATCCGCGAGGGCATCCGGACGTAGGTTGACCACCTGGGCCGCCTGCTCGAAATAACCAGTCTGTCGATTGAGAGTGACCGATCCGCTGGGAATTACCTGCGGCGTCATCAAGATGTTGAGGGGGAACGTCACCCGATCCGCTAAATTAGCTCCCAAGACTCGGTCACTGCCACTGGGCAACGGCAGGAATGGGCGGGCAATATTAGTCGCAGGATCGTCCTGCACCGGCACCAACTGAGCGGCCGCCAGCGCTAGGGCCGGGTCCCGATCGGTAGATGTAGTCAGAATCAGTCGACCAATTTGCTGATCCATTGAGAACCCCACGGAGGTGTCGTTGGTCAGAGTGTATGCAAAAGAGAATCGGCCAATTTCCAACGAGGTACGGACCGTGGTGTTGGTCGGTGCATCGGAACTGGGGACGAAGACCAAATTCCGAACCACCGTGGGGTCGAAGGTCCATGTCACTCCGACACCCCGATCCGGTCCCATCACCGAGAAAATCACCGGGAACGAAAATTGACGTTCCAATCCAGAAGCAGCGTTCGTACTGACCGAGACCGTGGCCAACCGAAGCCGTGAAGCCACCCCGACCACCACCGACAATTTGGCCGGTTCGCTCACCACCGTGTTGGTCCCAGAAGACACGGCAACCCGAAATAAACCGCTGTAACCGCTGGCGACATTGGTCAAGACCAACTGCGGCAAGGTCGTATTGGTCGAATTGTAGCCCCCTGCAGCGATGGGAGTCTGGTTGGTACCAGCCAACCACTGGTAAGTCAGGACCGCGGACGCATCCAAGGAGGACGGTACGGCGTCCACCGAAAGGGTCACCGTGTCTCCGGTATAGACCCCTTGACTGATTGGCTGGCGGCGGATCACCGGCCTGCGAGCTGCGGCATCCGGCAAAGAGCCAGCCACCAAAGCGACGGAGCCCGCCAACGGCAGGAGGCCCACCAACAGTCCACGGACAAAGGCATTCAACATGATTGGGTGCACCGGGCAAATTCAACCGCTTGGGCCGCCGCCGGCACGACGTTTCTGCGGGTCCACGGAAGGCCCTTCAAGCGCAATCTGCTCCGGCTTCCATCGGGGAGCCCTCTCACCGGGTTGGCGACAACAGCAAAACGAGGATCCATAGAGGGCGGATTCTTTGGAAAAAGGCCATCGTGGCGCGTGGGTTAAGGCGCGTTGGGTTAAAAGAGGGGTAGGCTTATTCGTTACTAAGACCCGCTGCACCTCCTCATCCCGGCGGGCGGCGATCCGGATTCTGCAAGGGATGCAACTCTTTGCGACCATGGACGTGAACGGCCGTCCACTCAGCCAAACGGCGACCAAGCAATCGGCAAACTCCTTCAGCGTCCTCGCCCCGAGGCTCCTTCACCACGACGGCCCCATAGTGCGGCGTGTGCAGAGGTGTGGCGTAATCGGTGACTCCGAAGACCAGGAACCCGAAGTTCATCAACACGGTGAGCAAGCTCTGGCAGGCCAACTCCATCCCTCCGCCCCATCCGCCGGCAGTGCTGAAGGCGCAGCCAATCTTGCCGTCCACCTTCATCCAATGCGGACCCATGACCTCATCCCAGAAGCGCTTCATCCGCCACGACAGAATGCCCATGTTCGTGGGGCTACCCAGCGCGAGACCGTCACACCACAAGACATCGTCGGCCGTGGCCTCGGCGATGGAGCGCACCCGCACTTCGGTGTCGGGCACCGTCCGGGCCCCCTCGGCCACCAGTTCCGCCATCTTGGCGGTGTTGCCCGACAACGAATCGAAAAGCACCAACACTCGGTTCATGCCGACACTTCAAACCCGCAAACCCCAGAAGGAAACCCGATTCTCGAACCGATCGCACTTCGACCCAAATCACCCGCAATCGCCTGAATCGCGTCAGAACCGGCGCACCCGGAAGAACCGGGTGGTGCCTGAGGTTTCAATGCGGAACTCCTCGGCACGGGGGACCGTGGCAGCGGGCCACGTATTCAGCGGAGACCAATCGCCCTCCGACAGAGAAACTCGTTCTTCCAAGCGGTGGGAAGAACCCGCCACCGCCTCGAAGCGGATGCGAATACCCGTTGCCTCTCGTTCGGCCACCACCCGCACCGACTCCTCGGCCGTGTTGGCATCGGGCACGCCGGGCGATCCACCCAACTGCGCGCTGCGCTTCCAAGAGGCGGCCAACGCTGGATCTCCGGGCGCTCGAGGATTTGCCATCACCAACGAGTACCCTCCCCCGTCTGCCAACGGTTCCCACGAAGCCTCGTAACGAAAATCAAACACCGGCTCGTCCAGCGGACCGCTGAGGGCCAACCGTTCCCCGTCATTGGCCAACTGATCGCCACTATAGTCGCCAATCAAATTGGTCACCGTCAGGTTGGCGACGGAGAACTGCGCCAAATTCCGAACTAAAACGCCATAGGCACCGGGCGCCAAGGTCGGCGCATTGGTGAGCGACCACTTAAAATCGATGCCACCCCGGAGGCGCATGCC
>JBDKKQ010000426.1:0-3232 GCA_039796015.1 Verrucomicrobiota bacterium | reverse complement strand
GCGGTCCGTGGCAATTCGATTCATTCGCTGTAGGGCTGAGCCCGGATCAGCGATTTTATTCATAATGATAGCGAACTTGCGCAACCTTAATGACATTACCTTCAACTCTGTAAACCAACCGATGTTCATCCGTAATTCGACGAGACCAAAATCCACTTAAGACATGCTTTAATGGTTCAGGCTTACCGATGCCTTCGTAGGGATTGCGAGAAATATCCCTTAGCAAATCATTAACCTTTTTGAGAATCCTCTTATCAAAATTCTTCCAATATACGTAATCTTCAAATCCACGAGATGAAAATTGAATGTTCATTTCATGAGTTCGTCGATGGATTTCGTAATACCACCGCTTCCCTTTAAATCCGAAATTGAATCAAGAAGGCGACGGGCGTTTGCAGGCGAACGAAGAAGATAAGCCGTCTCCTCAAGTGATTCATAATCCTCAAGCGATATCATCACAACGGCTTGATCGCGATTACGAGTGATGATCACTGGATCATGATCCAAGCAAACACGATCCATCGTTGACGCAAGGCTTTCCCGTGCAGCGGTGTAGGTGATCGCTTTCATATGGACAATAACCTGTACATGCCGCAATAAATGTCAAGTTTTCTTCCACCGATCGTTGCTGAGGTCACCTAAACGCGGCCTCATTTCCCAGGTTTTCGAACGTCTCAACTCCCAGTTGGGCGGCCACCTGAATCTCTCCTCCCTCATCGATGAGCGGGTTAGGCCCGACGGTTGGCAAGGCTCTGAGGCAACCTCACTACCCATCTTGCACCGGAGAAACAATCAGTTCATTGTGTTAGAGTGGGCACCGATCCAGGTCCCGCTGACAAAAAAGGGGTGAATCCAATTCGGAAATGGTTCCCTGAGCCCGTTTTTGACCCATTTTTTGTTTTCCTGGGTTTGGGGATAGTTGCTGAGAGCTCTTGATGGAGATCTCCGGGCGGCTACCCTTCGGCTCATGACCCCGAACAGAGTTCCTTCACGGTATTCTGTTCCTAGGCGATCTGAGGGAGCCACGGCCGGTGCCCTGGCATCGAAGGCCCGCAAGGCCCGATGGACGGTAGGGCTTCTCGCAGTGGCGCTTGTGGCATCGGTGGTGTCGGTCCGATTCCAATCCAGGCGGGTGGATGGAGCGAACTCTGGTTCGGCCACCCAAGAATCCAAGGTGGACGATTCGAGCCCCACCGAACGAAATGAATCTCCGGTGTCTGTCGAATCGGGTTTGGGCACCGAACAGGTCCTTCGGCGGCTCGCGGCCATCGAGTCGATGACACAGGATCCTGATGAGCGAGTCCGGCTCATCAAGGAGTTGATCCGAAGCGCCGATCTCAAAGCCTCCGGTTGTGGAGCCGCCTTCTGGGATTTCGCCCTAAGCAAACTGACGCCCGAAACGGGCTTGGAAGCCGTCCTAGATACCCTGGGTCGATCGTGGGGCACCGCCGACCGATCCGCAGCCTGGGCCTTCCTGATGGACCCCGAACGCACGTCGGTCGATCCTCATGACAATTTGGGCAGTTCCCAATTCGTGGCGCTGAAGGGGCTGCTTTTGGAATGGATGCGTTCGGACCTACCGGGAGCGCTTGAGCAGGCCCGATCGGTGACGCAACCGATGCATCGGAGGACTTTGCTCATCAATCTCTACACCCAATGGTTGACGAGCGCACCGGAAGACGCTTTGGCAGGATTCTCCACTGAAACCTTCGAGGCTGGAATGGGAGGGCTCAAAACCTGGATCCTCTTCATGATGCTTGTCGAAGAGAAGCGTCCATCGCTGGTGCCGAAACTGTTGGATTCCATTCCGCGCGAGGTGTGGACCCATGCCGGTGATACGGAGGATGCCGCCCGTGGGTTGGATTGGCTCTCCCATCGGCCGCGACTGGGGGCGGCCATCCTCGAGCGACTGCCTGAGCCCATCGCTCGCCCTCTGGTGAGTTCGCTCGTTCGCAGTTGGACGTACGCCGAGCCGCTGGCGGCCCTGGACTGGTTGTTGGATCATTCGAAGTTGGAGGCGACGGAGCCTCAGGTTTTGGACAACCTGTTCGAACGTTTGGCTCAGGTAGACCCGAAGTCTGCAGTCCACCGGTTCGAGCGGATATCCGCCGAGATCCAAAGCCAATGGGCTCCAACCCTCACGGCCGAATGGGCCGCCCAAGATCCCAGAGCGGCAATGGACTGGGCTCAAGCGAGATGGCAGCAGGGCCAAGGGATTGAACCTCTCCTCCGAGGGACCGAGGCTTGGGTGAAAACCGATCCCGCCGCAGCCGCAGCGTTCCTCCAAGAGATCCTGCCCATAATTACCCAAGCCTCAGAGCGACTCGAACTAGCCCAACTCTGGGTCACCGCCGACCCGTCGGCTGCGTTGGATACCTTCCGTACCCTGGCTCCAGCTGAGACCCTAAATGCCCGGCTCAACCAAGCCTTGCCGACGGCGGCGGCGGCCGACCCTCTGGCTGCTGCCAGCGCCGCCCTGAAGATCAGCGACCCGATTGTCCGCGGACAAACCGTGGCCAAGGTGGGATTCCAATGGGGCTCTCGCAGTCCGGAAGAAGCCATAGACTGGGCTGCTTCACTGCCGAAAGGTGGCGAGCAATCGATGGCGATCCGCAACATCTACCGGGCTTGGGGCATCAACCAGTTCGAGAGTGCGACCACGTCGCTGGGTCGACTCGAACCCGCCCTGCGAGATCAGGCGCTGGTCGGCATCATCCATGAGCGCATGAACAACTCACCCAGCGTCGCCGCCAGCCTGGGGCTGCGGGTCAACGATTCCCAGACCCGTGCCGAGTTGCTCGACTCGGTCTTCCAACGCTGGGGGCGTTCCAGTCCGGCCGAGGCCTCCGCCTGGCTGCAGAAGTCAGCCCTCCCTCAGGCCCTTCAAACCCAACTCAAAGCACGGATTCCGTAGCATCCCTGGGTCAGTAGTGGGGAGGATGCTCCGAACTGAAGCAGTGGAAAGCGTAGGGGCTGTCATGCCTGAAGCTCGCACCTGACGATTGGATCCGTGTCAGCGGTCGGGAAAGCGGTGTCGCCGATGAGATTGGATGCTGGGCAGGCAACCGTCTTGTCGTGCTGCCTGCACAAAGGCGCAGTCGGCTCGTCGGCGAAATAGGCGAGCCACGCCGATGAATCCACCACGTTCAAACTCGGTCGCCCTCGCGAACAACTGAAGTATCGATGCCTTTGAGATAACCACGCAACGCTCGCACATCCCGAATGGGGATGA
>JBDKKQ010000425.1:0-5943 GCA_039796015.1 Verrucomicrobiota bacterium | reverse complement strand
AGATGTTCGGCCAGAACCCGATAAGTGCCCAAAACCGCATCAGCCTCCGGGCCCGCCGAAGCCGACGGATGCAAAAACGGACGCGGTGATCGAATCTCGCGCTCGAGCAACCGCAACCGTTCGGTCTCCGTCCATTCCTCCCACTCAGAGGCATCAATACCCGCCGCGCACAGCAACTGCCGGAGGGCCCGATCGTGGAAGGCTGAGTTCTGTCGGATGTCGAGATGGGCCAGATGGAAACCCACGGTGGCGAGCACCCGGCGAACTGGGGTCACGTCGTGGTCGGCCAATCGACGCGCTCCAGCCTCGATCAATGAGGTCTGGAGAGTCTGAAGATCGGCATCTAACTCGGCGGGCTCACGGTAGCATCCGGGTTCATTGCGCACTTGGGCCAACTGACCCGGGTGAACCTCCACCGGAAGTCGGGCGGCCATCAGCTCGACGGTTTGCCGCCAAGGCTCTCCCGGATGCATTCGCAAGACCGGTCGGGCCGCCTCGCCCAGGAGCGCCACCATCTGATCGCGCAAGGTGCACAAACTCGAAGGCGCTGGCTGGATCCATTCAGACAACGGCAACCGCTCGGCCAAGGTATTCAACTGACGGTGCAGGACCACCAGCGCATTGGCCCGAAGGCGTTCCAAGGTTTCCGCCGTCACCTCCGCCGTCACTCCGGGGTGGCCATCGCGGTCACCGCCCACCCAAGTCCCGAACCGCAAGCTCGGCACACCGGGACCCGTTTCGAGCGCTGCAATCGGAAGACCCGCACATACCCAAGCGTTGCGAAGTCGACGGTCCAACTCGGGCACCACTCCCGGCAACACATCGCGCAAGTAGTTGAGCATGTTGCGGCGCTCATCGGCCACGGTAGGCTTTTCGATGAGGATCTCGCCCGTGCGCCACAATCGCTCGAGGAGCGCGGTCAATTCGACCCGCTGGGCTCTGCGGTTTCCGGATGGGCCGGCACTCTGGAGGAACTGCATGAGCATGCGGTGCTGCTCAAGCACAGAGGCGCGCTTGGCCTCGGTCGGGTGCGCCGTGAAGACCGGCTCCACCTCCACGCTGCGCAAGGCCTCGAGGATGGATTCGGCCGTACCGCCCGCCCGGACCAGCTCCACCAACTGGTCGGCCCACAAGCCTCGTTCGGCCTCCGGCGATCCCGACTCCTCACGCCGCTCGCGCAAGGTCTCGGAGACCCGCTCCTCGACGGTGTTCAGGAGTTGGAAGGCCATGGCCAGTGCCAGACCCAATCGGGCTGGCGGTTCACCCACCGCCGCGAGGACCGGGTCGGCCTGGGACGCCCACGGAATCCAGCGGGCCAGTTCGTCTTCTCCCAAGCCGGAAAGCACTTCTGCCAGCGAATCGGCTAACCATCGGATGTCCTGATCAATTTGTCGGAATCCCCACTCGATGGAATCAAGGGGCACGGAGGTCTCGGACGGATTTATGGACATGGGAGATCAGTGGAGGTCCGGGTGTTTGGGTGACCGAACTGCCCTGCCTTTTGCCACCAGTTGTGCCATCCGTCAAACGCGAGGCTTAAGAGCACCAAATCGAACCAAAGTCTCGCCAGAAAGCAAATCTCGGTTGCCGACTCCGGCCTCCAGGGAGTATCGCCAAGGCATCGGCCCCATTGGTTTTCTCGATGCCCGAATTCAGTTTATCGATTGGCTCTGCAAATCGCAGACCTTCAAAGTCCAACATCATGAACTCCGCGACAGGCTTCCTGCTATTCTTGCTGGCCCTGATATCGATCAGGCACGCCGCACTAGCCCAGGAACCCCGCTCCATCCCTCCGGCCTTGCGCGAGTGGGAATCCTGGGCCACCTGGAACGACCCACACCGCTTCTGCCCGACACCCTATTCGGATACTAAGATCCACCGATGCTTCTGGCCCTCCCGACTGGACCTTCAGGTGACCAACTCCAGCGGGAGTTTTTCCCTGTCGGTGATGGCCTTCCATGAAACGTGGATCCCCCTGCCCGGAAGTTCCGAGGTCTGGCCGCAAGACGTTCAGGCCGGCGGCAGACCGATCGTCGTGGTCGAACGGGACGGAGTTCCTTCGGTGCGAGTTGTGGCCGGCGACACCCGACTCGAGGGGCGCTACCGGTGGACCGAACTGCCCCAGAACCTCCGCATTCCCGCCTCTCTGGGAATCCTCACACTCAGTCGAGATGGCAAGGTGGTGGAGAACCCCGCCTGGGATGCCCAAGGACTGCTCTGGCTCCGGCGTGATGGCACGACCGAAACCACCGAGCGCAATTTTCTGGGTGTGAAACTCTTCTCGGTTCTCGAGGACGGGATTCCCCTGTGGTGGCGCCAGGAGGTGGAATTGACCGTTGCGGGCAAGAGCCGTGAGGAAGACCTGGGGACCCTGCTGCCCGAAGGATGGAAACTGTCGGCGATCCAGTCGCCCATTCCCGTGAGCGTGGATGATTTAGGGCACGCCAAAGCCCAGGTGCGGGCCGGCACGTGGACCTTCCGCCTCGACGCCTTCCGTTTGGACAATCCCCGGGAAATCCAATTTGCCCGCGGGACCCGCAAGCCCGTGGCCGACGAGTTGGTCGCGTTCCGAGCCCGTCCTGATTTCCGAGTGATGGAGTTCGTCGGGCCCCCGGCCATTGATCCATCCCAAAGCTATTTTCCCAAAGCATGGCAGGGGCTTCCCGTGTATCGCTGGGATGTCGCCACCTCCCTCAAACTGGTGGAACGCATGCGCGGCATGGGAACCCAGAAACCAGCGGGCCTGAGCATCGTGCGGGAGCTATGGCTCGACGAGGGCGGACAGGGTCTGACCTTTCAGGACCACATTTCCGGGCAAATGCAGCAGGTCTGGCGTCTCGATGCGGCCGAGGGCCAGGAGTTGGGATCGGTGCGCAGCGGTGGCGAAGGTCAACTCATCACCCGCAATCCGGAGAACGGGGCCATCGGTGTCGAACTCCGCTCCCGGAATGTCGACGTAGAAGCCATCGGTCGGTTGTCCCGCCCAACTTCCTTGCCGGCGACGGGTTGGCGCTCGGATGCAGAATCGGTTCGAGTGCAGTTGCACCTGCCGCCCGGCTGGAGACTCTTCGCCCTCTTCGGGGCCGATTGGGTCCACGGTGACTGGCTCACCGCGTGGACGCTGCTGGATTTGTTCCTGCTGCTCATCTTCACCTTGGCGGTCTTCCGGATCCGGGGTTGGGCCACCGCACTCTTGGCCTTTGTGGCCTTCGGTCTCTCGTACCATGAGCACGGCGCACCCAAGTTCTTATGGCTCATCCTCTTGGTGCCCATCGCCCTCGAACCCCATATCCCTCAAGGCCTGGGACGGCGTTTGCTGCGCATTGCACAAGTGCTTTCCGTCGGCACGTTGCTCTTCTTCCTCGTTCCCTTCCTGACGCGGCAAATCCAGCAGGCCTTGTACCCGCAACTCGAACAGACCGAAGTCACACCCACGCCCATCCCGGGCGAACGGGTGGACGGCGCGGACGCTGCAGCGGTGGCGAACAACGCTGGTTTGCCCCGGCGTGCGGGGGGGTTATCGAAGGATCTAATACAACGTTACGGAATGACCACGACGGCTTCGACCGCGTCCGATTCCCCGGCTGCCCCAGCCCAGTCGCTGGCGGCGTTCGAGAACCTCCGACAAGACGTCAAGGCACGGATCCAAACCGGTCCCGGGTTGCCGGAATGGACCTGGCGCTCGGTCAGCTTCGGATGGAATGGCCCGGTCCAAGGTTCGCAGCGGTTGCACCCAGTGCTCATCCCGCAATCGATCGAACGGCTGCTCACCCTTCTTCGAACCGTCCTACTGCTGGCCCTCGGTGCCACACTGTTGAGGCAGGGGCGATCGGGGCGATCGGAGTCCCGTACCACGAATCCGCCGGTTCCCATGGCCACAACAGCGGCTACAACAGCGGCTACAACAACAGCCATCACCGCGGCCTTGTGGCTGGCCTCGACGCTATTCACCAGCACGTCCTTGCAGGCTGCCGAGGCTCCGGTGCGGGTGAACCCACCGAGCCGGGCACCGGTCCAGGCACCGGTCCAGCAATTGGCCGCTGCTCCGGTGGCGGCACCAACGACCCCAGCCGGGATTCCGGACGCGACCACCCTGGAAACCCTCCGACAGCGGTTGTTGGAGAAATCGGACGCCTTCCCGAATGCGGCCAGCATTTCGGCTGTCGCCATGAAACTCAGCGGCCAACAGCTCCTGATGGACGTCGAAGTCCACTGCGCCGCCGAGACGGCCGTCCCATTGCCCGGACGCCTTCCGGCCTATTCCCCGCTCTCGGTGGTGGTCAACGGGCGGTGGGCTGCGGCACTGCGTCGGGACGATGGCTACCTGTGGACCGTGCTGCCTCCTGGTGTCCATCGGGTCCGCGTGGAGGCCTTGCTGTCCAACACCGGCGACTGGGAATGGAGCTACCTGCTCAAGCCGCGTCAGGTGTCCATCGATGCCCCAGACTGGACCGTGGTTGGAGTCCGTGCCGATGGGGTCCCGGAACAACAAGTCTTCTTCTCACCGAAACAGAAAGTGGCTGCAGCGGCCGCCACGTATGATCGACAAGATCTCCAGCCGATCGTGGCCGTGGAACGCCGTCTGGAGCTGGGCTTGCAGTGGCAACTTCGAACCGTGATCCAACGCCTTTCGCCCGTGGGCAAGGCGGTGTCGATGCGCATCCCCCTGTTGCCCGGCGAGAACGTCTTGTCGCAAGGACGGGTCGTGCAAGACGGCGGCATGGAGGTCCGGCTCGGAGCACAAGACACTGCGTTTTCGTGGGAGAGCAGCCTGGCCCCGGTGGAGACGCTCACCTTGACCACCCGCCCCACCGACACTTGGATCGAACGCTGGCACCTGGTCGCCTCACCGGTATGGAACGTGTCGCTGTCTGGCTTGGCTCCGGTCTTTGAATCGGGCAACGCCCAACTGGAGCCCGTCTGGCAACCGTGGCCCGGGGAGACCGTGAACTTGAAGGTCCACCGGCCAGAGGGCATCGCTGGGGCCACGGTGACCCTGAATCGAGCGATCCACGAAGTGACTGTCGGGCAACGCCAACGCCTTTCCACCCTCCATCTGTCCATCCGCTGCAGCCTCGGCGAGGATTTCCTCATCGAGTTGCCCGCCGAGGCCGATATCACACGGCTCACCCACTTCGGTCAGGAAATCCCCGTCCGTCGGGAGGGTTCGAAGTTGGTGATCCCACTGCGGCCCGGCGAGCAGTTGCTTTCGGTCGGCTGGAAAGAAAACCTGCCGCTGGGTTTCCAAGCCAACAATGGCGCCGTGCGTTTGCCGGTCGAGAGCGCCAACATCCAGAGTTCACTGGGTGTCGGCGAAGATCGCTGGGTGCTATGGGCCTCGGGTCCCCGACGCGGACCTGCCGTGCGTTTCTGGGTGATTTTGCTGACCTCGCTCCTCACGGCTCTCGCACTGGGTCGCATCCCAAAATCTCCGCTGCGCTCACTGCAGTGGATGCTTCTGATGATCGGTTTGACCCAGGTGCCGCTTTGGGCTGCCTTCACGGTGATTGGCTGGTTCTTCCTGCTGCAATGGCGTGGGCATGAGCGCTTCCAGACGTTGCACTGGCTGGGGTACAATACCTCTCAGGTGGGACTCGTGGCGCTGACGGCTACGGCTCTGGGCATCCTCCTCTTTGCGGTCAGTGCCGGACTCCTGGGCAACCCGAAGATGTTCATCCTCGGCAACGGTTCCACCAGCACCCTCCTCCGCTGGTTCCAGGCCCGCAGCGAAGGGACTTCCCTGCCGGTGTGCAGCTGCGTCTCGGTGTCCATCTGGTGGTACCGGTTTGCGATGCTGCTCTGGGCGCTGTGGTTGGCGATCTCCGTGCTGGGTTGGTTGGGTTCGGCCTGGAAGAGCTTTGCCTCCGGAGGGTTTTTCCGACAACGAACTCGCCCAGCCCCCAAGGCAACTATTCTGGTGCCCCCGACGATACCGCCACTCGA
>JBDKKQ010000424.1:0-9328 GCA_039796015.1 Verrucomicrobiota bacterium | reverse complement strand
GTGAAGACCCGCGACTACCGGGAAACCGCCGAAGCCATCACCACCATGGTAGTTCGGGGTGCCGGAGCCATCGGAGCGACGGCCGCCTACGGACTCGCTCAAGGTGCTCGAGCCTTTCGGGGCCAGCGAATGGACCGTTTCGAGTCACACATCGAGACGGTGTACCAAACACTCAAAGACGCGCGACCCACGGCTGTGGATCCGGTCAATGCCATGAATGCCATCCGTGAGGAGATGTCCATCGGCGAAACGGTCTCTGAGCGCCAAGACATCGCATTTGCAGCAGCCTCCCGATTTGCAGAGGAAGACGTCGAGCATTGCCGCGCATTGGGCGAACACGGAGCTTCCCTCATCCGAGAGGGCATGAGGGTGTTAACTCACTGCAACGCCGGATGGTTGGCCTTCGTCGACATCGGTTCGGCCACAGCCCCGATGTATGCGGCCCAGGCTGCCGGCCGAAAGTTTCATGTCTACTGCGACGAGACCCGCCCCCGTTGCCAGGGTGCCTCGCTCACCGCTTGGGAACTCGCTCAGCAGGGCATCAGCCACCAGATCATCGCTGACTCGGCCGCCGGATTTCTCATGAGCCGGGGCGAGATCGACCTGGTGATCGTGGGCAGCGACCGGGTGTTGGGGAAGACCGGTGAGGTCGCCAACAAGATCGGCACCTACACCAAGGCCGTGTTGGCACACCGCCATGGCATTCCTTTCTACGTGGCCATCCCGCTCTCCACCATCGACTGGGAGCTGGGTTCTGGGCTGGAGATTCCGATCGAAGACCGATCGGGCGATGAAGTCCTGGGAGCATGGGGAGTGCTTCCTGGTAAGGGCGGTAAGCCTGGCAAACGGGCCTATGTGCGGATTGCCAACCCCACCAGCACGGCCCGCAACCCCGGCTTCGACGTCACGCCCCCAGAGTTGATCACCGGGATTATTACTCCCCACGGCATCCTGAAACCCAAGGCCTTGGGCAAGCTGCGCGGCAAGCGCTGACTACCCCAAAGGGTCTGCGGGACCGAGCCGAAACGAGCGCTGGAGGCGAACCCCCTCTCCGCTTTCAGCGCACAGAGCAAAACGACTCCTCCTTTAGCCCGAGCCTCCCTCCCTTGCGAGGGCAGGCCTGATCCCGCGGAGCACCCACCCGGCGTCCCTCGAAGGCTTACGGTTTAACGAATCGGTAGAAGCTCGTGCTCGCCGTCGCCGGCAGCGCAACCTTCAGAACAGTGGTCGCCCCTGTGGTGGTGAGCGGCTTCTGCACAGTGGGCACCGGCAACCACGGCCCATTGGCGGAAACGCTTTGTTCGAGAATGTACTGGGCACCAAAGGGTCCTACGAAGTGCAGCTCGAAATCACCCCCAGAAGACTGAACCAACGTCAGCTTGGCCGCGCCGGCCGGAGAATCGATCACCACGATATTGAAGTCTTGGGTCACCGAGACCACTCCATCGCTCACACGGACGGTCACCCGGTTCGTGCTCGGGCCTTGCGCCTCGGTCGGTTTCCACGAAAGCACGCCATTGGTGGCCACCTTCAGACCGGTCGGCCCCTGCTCAAGAGTGTATCTCAAGGTCTGAACCGGCAGATCGGGGTCGGTGGCCTTCAAGGTGAAGTTCAACTGCAACCCCTCGGTGACTCGACGGGTGCCGGGGTTGGTCCACACCGGCGGTTGGTTACGCTCAACCACGATGATGTCGAACTCTTGCGAAATATTGGCCACGCCATCGGTCACCCCGATTCGAACCCGATTGGTGCTCGGGCCCTGGGCTTCGGTTGGCGTCCAAGACACCACTCCGTTGGTCGTTACCACGAGTCCTGTAGGCCCATTCACCAGACGATAGGTCAACTTCTGTGCCGGAAGGTCGCTGTCTGTGGCCTGCACGGTGAAGGTCAGAGGCGATCCCTCGCTCACACGCCGCGTCGTGATGAACGTCACCCACACCGGCAGTCGGTTGGACTCCAAGACGACCACATCGAATTCCTGCGGCACTGACACCACACCGTCGCTCACGCTCACAGTCACCCGGTTCGTGCTCGGACCCTGCGCCTCGGTCGGTTGCCAATTCATCACACCGTTGGTGTTCACAGTGAGCCCCTCCGGACCACTGACCAAAGTGAACTTCAACGTCTGAACCGGCAGATCGGCGTCGCTGGCTTTCAATGCGTAGGTCAATTGCAACCCCTCGGTGACTCGACGGGTGCCGGGGTTGGTCCACACCGGCGGCTGGTTGCGCTCAACCACGATGATGTCGAACTCTTGGGAAATATTGGCCACGCCATCGGTCGCCCCGATTCGAACCCGATTGGTGCTCGGGCCCTGAGCTTCGGTGGGCGTCCAAGACACCACTCCGTTGGTCGTTACCACGAGTCCTGTCGGACCATTCACCAGACGATAGATCAACTTCTGTGCCGGAAGGTCGCTGTCCGTGGCCTGCACCGTGAAGGTCAGAGGCGATCCCTCGCTCACACGCCGCGTCGTAACGAACGTCACCCACACCGGCAGTCGGTTGGACTCCAAGACGACCACGTCGAATTCCTGCGGCACCGACACCACGCCGTCGCTCACGCTCACGGTCACCCGGTTCGTGCTCGGACCTTGCGCCTCGGTCGGTTGCCAATTCATCACACCGTTGGTATCCACAGTGAGCCCTTCCGGACCACTGACCAACGTGTAGCTCAACGTCTGAACCGGCAGATCGGCGTCGCTGGCTTTCAATGCGTAGGTCAACAGCAACCCTTCGATGACACGGCGGGTGCCGGGGTTGGTCCACACCGGCGGCTGATTGCGCTCCGCCACGATGATCACGAACTGAAGGGTGGACGATATCGCCCCGTCGCTCGCAAAAACCACTACGAGGTTGGTGCTAGGTCCTTGAGCCTCAGAGGGAATCCAAGTCACCACACCATTGGTGCTCACGGTGAGCCCCACCGGGCCATCCACCAGACCGTAGGTGATGGGCTGGGGGATAGGATCTGGATCGGTCGCCTTGAGGTTGAAGGTGAGGCGCAACCCTTCAGTGACCCGGCGGGTTGCTACGGGAGTCCAAACCGGCGGACGGTTCAGGCTGGCGCGAATGCGGAAGCGGACTCCGGTCGACGGCAGGCGGACTCGCAAGTACCAGTCGCGGCCCAACGAGGGCAAATCACGTCCAGCCAAGACCGTCACCCGCTCCGACAGCGTGCCAGGCTGAGTATTAGCAAAGGAGACCGGGGACAAGGGCAGCGGCTCATCCGGGCTCACGGTCATATCGGCCTCTCCGGTCAACTGATCGAGTTCAAAGGTGATCGCGGAGACATCGCCCGGGTTCCGGTAAATGAATTCCAAATCGACCGGCCCGTTGGTGGCCACGGCCTCGAACCAAATCTCATTGGTGAGCGTCTGGAAGACCGCATCCCGAAGTCGGAGTTCGGCCGAGATGGTGTAGGGAGTGGGCAGACCGTCCACGCTGGTGACCGAGAAATACCAGCGCCCGCCTGCCAAAGCCACCGGCGTCGAATTGGTCGTCACCAAGAGGTCCTCGTCGCCGGAATTGGCCTTGTCACTCTGGTACTCGAAGTTGGTCGCCGTCGGCACAGGCAATCGGCTGCGCGAACTCAAAACCAAGTCCTCGGTCGCCCCACGGGTGCGCACCCGCAATGCAGACGTGTCGGTCGGCAGGGTGACGTAATAGAAGTCCTCGTCGGTCCCCGGATGGATGGCTGTGATCGATTGACCCGGCTTCAACTCTTGGATGCGGCCGCGCTGCTCGATGGCGGAGATAGTGTAGGACGTTCCTGGAATGCCCGAGGTGTTGGTCACCGCCAAATACCACAGACCCGGAGCCAAGGGCACCGGTTGGCTGTCCAAGTGAATGACTAGAGTCTCGTTGGTGGTCCCCGGTGTAGCGGAAGCGTAGTCAAACTGGCCAACACCCGGCAGCTTGGGAGCCCGAATGGCGTATAAATCCACGTCTCCCGTCGCGCCCGACACCGTGAAGGTGACCCCCAAGACATTGCTGGCGGGCACCTGATAGGAATAATACTCCTGCAAAATGGGAGCGGTATTGGTGACCCGAATGGCGACGCGGTTGGTCAGCGGGGTAATACGGACACCGAAGTCGGCTTGTATTGAAAACTCATTGGAGGAGGTCCCACCGGCGCCACGCACCGCCAAATAATACCGCTGCCCACGCGGGAGCAACGGCGGAAGATTAATGTCGAGAGTACTCGCAGAGAAGCGACCTGCCGGCAGGCCGGAAACCAGGGTCATCGTGTCGGACTCCGTGGGATCTGGCAATCCAGAGGCGCTGTAGAGCATCGAGAGCAAACCACCCGAAAGGTTGATCAGGGTGTTGGTGGCCCGTTCGGCCTCCAGCGGAACATCCACCAGAAAGTAGCGAATGTCCTCGCCCACGATGTTGGTGGTGAAAGCAATGCCATTGGTCAACCGGAAGGTCGGCGGATTGGTGGGCATGAAGGTGAAGCGCAACTGCCAGTCCAGCAGGAGTCCCGCTTCACCACCTCGAGCATCGGTCGTCTGCAGTTTCCACAACCCGGTGCCGGGCTGACCCATGAGTGGGCGCAGCGGTTCCTCCGGTTGATAGACCAGCGGAGCGCCATCCTGATCGAGCCAAACTTGCCCAATCTCTAAACCCGACGGGAAGTTGGTGGCAAAGGTCGGGGGCGAGGTTGCCACGAAGCCAATGGCGGTGCGTGAGGACTTGGCGACAAAGGAAGTCGTGTTGGTGACCCAGTCCGGCGTGCTGTCCACCCGCAAATTGAACCCGCCATCGACCCAGACTTGGGCATTCACCGCGGTCTTGGCGGCGGGAGATTTTCGACTGGTGAAGGCCAATCGATAAGCCTGACCAATGTTGAGGTCGAACTGACGTTCCACCGCCGCATTGCGGAGGTCGAGCACCTGGCCTTCTCTGCCACCGACCAAGATCGAAACCCGATTGGTCATCACGATCCATCCTTCAAGGCTGTTAGTTCCCGATGCGAAATCCCCAATGGTGACCGTCTCCCAATCATTAGAGTACAGCACCTGCGGCACAATACGACTCAAGTACGGAGGCTGAGCAAACTTGATCGGCGTGTAGACCCCGTTGGTGCTGTCGCCGAAAATCGCATACGCCCGATTGGTGATGACAGCTCCGGAGGGGAACACACCGGCGCGGGTACTCAACATCACCGGTTTGCCCGCCTCATCCTGGAAGACGGCACTCAGCGATCCCGGACCATTGCCCCAGGGAGCCGATTGACCGATCAATAAGACCGGTCCCGTGCGCTTCTTGGCCGCATCGTACCACCCGCCAACCACCAGACGTTCATTGCCGGAGACCGGTTTGATCCACCCTTCCAAAGTAATCCCTGGAAGATTGCCGATTTCCCGAATGCGGGAGTCGGTGGAGATGGCTCCAGTGCCAGTGCCCGCCTGACGCATACCAAAATTCATCTGACCCGCCACGGTGGTGCCCACGCTGCTAATGGTCTGACCGGCGATAGTATCCAAACCGAAGCGGTCCATGGGCCAGAGCGCCGCCAATCCAGCACTGGCCAAATTGGTTGCCTTGGCACGACCGAAGGTTCCTTGCTCATAAATCTGGCGGATCTCCGTTTCTCGAATGGAGCGACGCCAGAGTCCGAAGTCGTCTAATTGAATGGGGCTGCCCGGCAAGTTGGCCGAACCCAAAGCGCCGAGGTGGAACGAGGTCGGAGAATTGCTGGCCGAAAGCCGGACCAACTGTTCGGCCACCACTTCACCATTGAAGTAAATGCGAGCCACACCTCCGGCGCGATCGAGCGACATGGCCACGTGCTGGTAGTTGCTGGTGACGAGCACGCCACCCAAGCCGTTGGTGGTGGTGAGTCCGCGGTTCTCGAAGAGCAACGCGCTCGCGCCGCCGGGAGTCACCAAACGCAGGGCCAGATCGGAGACGCGGGCGTGTTCGACCCGGACACCCACCTGCACATCCGAAACCGGACGCGCATCATCGACTTGAACTGAAGTCACCGTCCGAGCGACATCAGCTAAGGAAGCCGACCCCCCTTCAATGGTGCGGGTAAACTTCGAGGACAAATTGCGCTCACCGTAGATGGCGACATCAAAGCAGAGCTCCACCCCGGACGGGTTGTGGAAAAGCACGAAGTAGGTGCCAGCCTGGAGGGCGGGAACGTCTCGCACGGAAATGCTAATGATGCCCGGCCCGAGCAACGTCGCCACGCGGTCGTTGGCCTCCAAATTGTCGGGGTCGGGGAACGCTTCGCGGCGAATGTACACCTCGAGCGGGAGGTTGGCGGGGACCATGTTGGTCACCTCAATAATAAGTCGACTGGCATCTGGAGGCACGATGCGCAGACGGAAATCGTAGCCCCGCGGCGGGACACAGACGTTCTCGAAGACACGCTCTTCGAAGGCGGGCAGCAGCTGCGGCTGCACCTGAAGCTGCACGGAGTTGAGAGTGCCAGAATTGCCCAAAACGTCATCCTGCAAGAGGTAATTCCACGAACCCATGCTGCCCAAACCCGCGAAGTCGAGGAGAGTGGTACTGGGGCCGTCGGACGGCTGACCGCCAGGGAAGCGCAAACCTGGGATGTCATCGTAAAGTCCCATGACCGGACCGGATGCCTGGGTCAATCCTGTGCCGTAATCACGAATCGACCGGCGATTGTTGATGGTCACCCCGTACCCTGCGTGGAGGAGGGTGCCTTGGAGGTCAAAGAAGTTGTCGTGCCCGAGGGACTGAATGAAGGTCACGTTGCGAGTAATCCCGGAGGGACCCGTGCCGAAATAGCGGACCACGCCCGGCGCATCCGGGCTGCCGTCGGGAATGGAGCGCCCGCCGCCAATGGGGGTCATGAGCAGGCTGTAGCCATTGGCTCCCTGGAGGTGGAAGGGCTGATCGCTGCTGCGAATTACCAATTCAAATTCACCGCCCTGCTGATCTTCGGCCTTCACGCCAATGTAATACACCTCGCCGTTGGCCGGGGCGTTGGTGATCTCGATGCGCTCCTCGAACCCCTGCTGGGTGGAACGATACGCCGAGGCCAGTGCCGAGGCCTGGAGGTTGGTCAGGCCCGGATCCGTAGACATGTACAAATCCAAGTCCGGCCCCAGAACGCGGTCACGCAAACGGATTCCCGAGCCCCCGGGTCCGCGCGGTCGGGCCAGGTTGGCGGCCGATGAAATGACAAACTCAACGTACTGGCCGTTGGTCAATCCGGTAGCCGCCGCCGCCTCAGGATTGAAGAGGTTGGTGAAAACAAAGAAATGCCACTGTGCGATTTGCCCCACCGCGCCCCCGACCAAGGGAGACTGTGCCCCGACCCGAGAAGCCGAAACCGGGATACCATTGGTGGCCACCACAGAAACTGCGGGCGGTTGGATGGGCCCAAAACCACCGGACGACCCGCTAACGTACTCGGCTGTGGCCACGATCGTGTCCGCCGTGGCGGCATCGGACGACAAGGCCACTACGAAGTCCTGAACGATGTTGGTGCGGTTCTGGAGATTCTGAACTTCGCGAGAGGCCAGAGCGTTGACGTTCACGCGACGGGCCACCACCTGGATGATGTACTCGCTGGCCAGCGGGGGTTCGAGCACCACGCGCTCCACATTGTTGACCGAATCGAAGATCGAATTGGTCACACCCACCTCCACGACCTCGAAGGCATTGGTGCCCACCCGACCGGTCGTGTATCCGGCCCGAGCCATATCGTTACCGACGAACACCTCACCCGTCACGGTGTTGGACACGATGAGGTCTAAATCATTAACCAACTTGAGACCGGCGGCCGGATTGCCCGGAGGATCGGTCCACACCAGCGTGAAGTGAAAGGCCCCGGTGGCGGACACCTCGTTGGTGGTGAGCTTCAATCGCAGTGATTGACTGGCCCCGGTGGTGAGTTCGCCAGCGAAACCCGCCAACTCCACGATCGCCCCGTCGGCGCGCGTCAGGCGCACCCCGCTGTCGAGGGCACGCGGCAGGCTGGGTTGCCCCCACCCCGCGTAGTTCATCACCGAGCGGAAATCCGGATTATAAAGGTCGGACGAGGGACGAGCGCTGTTAATCACCAACGCCTTGTAGGCCGCCGCTGCGATGTGCCTCGGCAGGTTGAGGCCGGGCCGTTGCCAGAATTCCTGGATCTGGGCGAGCATGCCGGAAACAGCCGGGGCCGCCATACTGGTGCCAGACAGAAACCGATACCACGGGGCCACCGGGCGGTTGAGGTCGTCGAACAGGGAGTACTGCACCGAATTGGTGTCGTATTCGTCTGCTAGTTTCCACTGAGCCGAGCGCGCTGAGAGAATTTGAGTACCAGGCGCAACCACGTCGGGCTTGAAGCGGCCGTAACTGCCTTCGATGCCGATGCCCACATTGCCGCGGCTAGAGAAATTGGCCACCTCGGTGTCGGTGTCGGTGCTGGCGCGGAGCACCAAGTTGGTGGTGAGTTCGGCATTGGTGCTCGGTTCACGAAATTGCTTACCGCCGGCCCAGATCACACGGCCTTCATCGTCGGTCACCACCGCGTTGGTGAGGTTGCGCTTGGTTTCGAGCGCACCCACGGTGATGACGTTCTTAGCATTGCCCGGTGCGGTCACCGACCCGCGCAAACCGCCGACACCATTGTTGCCGCCTTGCCCGGAGTTGCCGGCGGCGAAGACGAAGAGCACCGGTTGCTCACCCGAGATTTCGGGCAAGGCATCCCGCGAGGCGGCATCGTAACTGGCCGAAATAGAGTTGTACTCGTAAGCGCCCCGATAGCCCCAACTGTTGTTGGAGATAAGGGCATTGGTCATGGCGGCCTGCTCCTGCAAGAAGGCATCCGAGATGGTTGGGCCAGTCTGGAGGTCGATGGGCAGGATGAAGAGCTTGGCGTTGGGGGCGTGGCCGCGGAACTGAGCATTGGTCACCGAACCTTGGGCCGGCCCTTGGATTTCGCGCGAACGAACGCCGCTGCCGGCGATGGTCCCGGCCACGTGGGTCCCGTGGCCGTCGCGGTCGATCAGGAGGTTGGTCTGGGATCCGACCGTGGAGACGCGGTTGGTGGTGAGGTCGGGGTGAGTCCAGTCGATGCCCGAGTCGTTAACGTTAATCACCACGTTGCTGCCGGTCAGTCCCCGGTAGGACGCCGTGTTGGTAATATCCGTGGCGCTCCCGAGCAAGTAGGCCGAGCGATCATTGAGCAGTTCGCGGCGGTGGGCCTTTTCGATCAAATGCACCTCGGGCGATTGAGCCAGCGCGAGGAGCGCGTCGGGCGGTACATCGACCGTGACCAGCGTGCCGAACGGGCTGCGCTGACGAGTGACCTCGCGGACCCCGAGCGACTCCAAGCGCGGGAAGGCATC
>JBDKKQ010000423.1:0-5614 GCA_039796015.1 Verrucomicrobiota bacterium | reverse complement strand
AAGCGGGCCTCGCTCAGCGTGTATTGGTAGCCACCCGGGGCCTTGCCTTTGCGGTTGTCCAAATCGAGCAAGCGCTTCTCCCGCATCCCACGGAATCCGGCCGCCAACTCAGGGTTCATGCGATCGAAAACACTCTGAACCCCGGTCTCCATTTCCGCTGAGGTGGAAAAGGGCTTCAGCGGCGGACGGTTCAAGGGATCTACTTGCGTGTCCCACGGACGCAAGCGCTCCACCCCGAGCTTGTGGCAACGCTCCGATTGCAACCGCCGGAAGATGGGCATGACCTCGGTTTCTATGGCGTCGTGAAACTTGCGGCAATCCTCCGGCCCGTAGTCGAAGCGTCCGCGCATCCGGTAGGCATAGGCCACATAGTCCGGGAACCCGGCATTGAGGGCGATTTGGTGTCGGATGCGGATCAACTCATCGAGGAACGCGTCGAAACGATCCGCTTCCTGGACTCGGCGACCGGCCACCGATTTCCAGGCCTCTTCACGCACGGCTCGATCGGGGTCTTCCTGAAAGCGACCCATGGCCACGAGCGTTTTTTCCTCCCCCCGAAATTCTACCGTCAGGCTGCCGCTGAGCTTGTTGTATTCGTTGCCCACCTTGGCGTCTTCGGTCTCCAGGGGGATATTTTGCGGACGATACAATTCTACCTGGAGGGCCGTAGCGCGATCAAAGACCTCATACTTTGCCCGAGGCAACTGAGACCGAAGCGGGTGCTTCAGGAACAACTCAGCCATAGCAAACTGGCGCGGCTTGAGCGCCGGATCCATCACCTCCACGAAATGCAGGTAGGCCTTCTCAGCCTCGGCATTGTCGGTGTGGCAGGTCTTGGCGATGTACCGACGGGCCCGTTCTTCATCGAGAGCGGCGGCCAATTCACCGGCATCCAACAACCACCGTTCCAACTCGGCCACAGTGGCGCAACCGGCCGCTCGGGCTTCGAGTTGATCAAAGAATGGAGCCACAGCCTCCCAATCTCCCAAAGCCAAGACTGCCGGCACAAAGCGTCGAGGGCGATAGGGCGGCAATTCTCCAAAGGGCAAAAGACTCATGCTGACAAACCATGGAAACCAACTCCCTGTTTCGCAAGACTTGCAGGAACTGGATTTTCAGCGTGCGCGTTGGCATAGAACTTTCTAGCCTAAGGGCATGCTTATCTGGGTCGTAGCAATCGCTTTAGTGGGCGGGTTTGGCCTGTTGGGCCATCAGGCAGGCGCTATTCGTTGGGGCGTCGGCTTCATTGGCGCTGCGCTGGGCTTGATGCTGGCAGGTGTTGTCAGTGGCCTGGTGGGTGCCGGCCTCATCATGATGGGGGTCAAGGACTTCATCGACCTCACACTCCTGCCCGGGGTGATTGTCTTCAGCCTCTTGACCATCATCTTCTTGGTGATCGGAGTCGCGGCCCATCGTCCCGTTGAACTGTTCTTCAAGTACCGCACCGATGAGCAGACGCGGGCTGGCTTCGAACGAATGAACCAAGCCATCGGACTCTTCGTGGGACTCATCTCCGGCATTTGCGTTTTCTTTAGCGTGGGCAACTTCGTCTACCGGCAGGGCTATCTGATCTCTCAGGTCACCAGCGACAGCGGTGAGGCGACCCCGGTTCGCTATATTGCCCAGTTGCGCTCTGAAATGGACTCAACGGGTTGGGCTCGAACCTTTGCTGCGATGGACAATTCGCCAGCTAAATACTACGAGGTCTCGGATATCTTGGGCATTCTACATGCCAACCCGCTTGTCCAGGGCCGCGCTGAAAACTACCCCCCTTTCCTGGCCCTCGGCGCCCAGCAAGAATTTGCAGAAATCGGTTCTGATGCCGAATTCCTCAAGCTGATCCAAAGCAAGCCCGCCTTGTCCGCCATGGTCAACCACCCGAAGGCGGCGGCCGTGATGTTCAGCCCGACCCTGCGGGAAACCTTCGCTAAGGTGGACCTGAAGGACTTCCGCAAGTACCTCGAAACCGGGATTTCGCCCCGCTATGAAGACGAGAAGATCCTCGGCCGTTGGCGGATGGATCCGGGCACCGTCTTCACCCAACTCAAGCGCGACCGTCTGAACCTGAGCCCAGCGGAGATGCGGAGCGTTCGCGCGGCTTTGGGCCCGATTCTTACAGGAGCCACTCTGGTGGCTTATACGGACGGCCGTTTTTCTATCAAGATCAACCCACCAGCCGCCCCTGTCGCCGCAGCCAACCCTGAGGGCGGCGATCCCTCAGCTCCTAACCCGACCACGACCCAGAACGCCTACATGGCCCGATATGGTCTGCGCCCCTCGTCGGCCGGAACCCCGGCGGCCCAGGCAACCCAACCCAGAGCGGCCAAGGCGGCCAAGCTGCCACCCGGCATCGACTTCATCCAGGGACTCAAGTCCTTCGACGGCAGCTGGACGCGGACCGATGGGCGTTATGTGCTGGGGACAGAACTTCAAGGTTCCAAACAATCGGTTGATGCATTGGTCAATGAAACGGGGCGCCTGACTTGGACCTTCGGCAGTGGAAACCAGAAGTTCACCGTCTTCTTCGTCCGCACGAGCTGATCTGCGGCTCGAGTCGCCGAATTCGGGACTTTATCCACGGGCCGTCTGTGAGATCGCAGGCGGCCCTTTGGTTTTTCGAAGACAAACAGGGGGCCAGAAAACTCCCGCCCACCCCTGCGCAAATCTTCGGTCGCAACGGTGTTTCAAGAGACGCCAGCCGGCCACTGCACTGTAGGCCCTCCCGAAAGCCAACGACGGCTATCGAGGACTGTTACCGAAACGAACTCGGTAAGCCTCAGAACCACCCCCTGAGGCCCCAGGCAACTGGAACAAGCCCGGAGGCAAGGGATTGGTTGAAGACAATTCGGGCGAAGAACCCGAGATCGAAACCGTCACGGGGTGAAATTGAACGCTTCGGGGTTCAGCTAATTCGAACATCGATTTGGCCGCTAGCCCTGTTCCCGCCGCCTGCCCTGTTCCCACTGTGGAAGCCGCTGGCGCGACCGCTGACGGATTGCCCAAGCTGGCAGCCTGTAGCGGTCCATTGCCGGACATGCCTTCTGGATTTGTCAGATGGGAGGCCCAGTAGAGCCCACCGACGACAGCGACCAACATCGACAAACCGATGGCGGTATTCCAACCCCCTACAGACCAGAGACCGCGTTCGGTGACCGGGCCATGGGAGGATTGCGATCCGCGAGAAAACCAGCGACGCCATTTGGGGATGGCTCGTTCGGATTCGAGGGCACGGATACGATCCAACACCGTGTCCGAGAACTCATTGAAATAACCCGGAGGCGGTGTCTCGTGACGCTTCAAACGAAGCAACTGTTGCAGTCTTTTGGAGGATTCGTCGTCGATCATAGCCTGCGTTACACTTGAAAAATGAGTTACTTAGCCCAATCCGCCAACCACCCTTGAAGCTGTTGGTGAGCATAGAAAAGCCTCGATCGAACCGTGCCTGGGTTCACCCCGAGAATCTTGGCGATCTGATCGTGGGGCAAACCTTGGATATCATGCAGTGTCACCACGGTTCGATGATCTTCTGACAGCTTGAGGATGGCTTCGTTCAACCGACGCTGAAGTTCTGCAAGATTGGCTTCACGCCGAGGAGTCTTGTCCGAGACCAGGGCCACCAAGTCGGGATGGTTCTCTGGCTGGAGATCCAAATCATTGAGACTGAGATGCTGGGTGCGATTCCGGCGGAGCTTGAGGTGGTTGAGGCAGGTGTTGACCGCTATCCGGTAGATCCAGGTATAGAAACTGGAGTCGCCCTTGAAATTCTTGAGGGCCTGCCACGCCTTCACGAAGGTGTCCTGAGCCAAGTCGTGGGCATCCTCATGATGGGAGGTCATGTGGTAACAAAGCCCGTAGATCCGCTCCTGGAACTGATGAACCAGTTGGTCGTAGGCCGCGAGATCACCCGCCTGAGCCCGACGAACACGCTGCACCACCTCGGACGCCTCTTCGGCATTCAGGGCAGGTCGGGCCAATAGGGTCGACGGGGTCGACGGGGTCGACTCGGCGATTGGATCCATCAATGCTGCGACGCTCACGGCTCAAGAGCCGGCGAGCAAGTCGGTTTGTCGCGCCAGAAAACGGCTGAGCGCATACAAGGCTTCGACCTGCGGTCCGGACTCGAGAGTCGACAACGCAGCATCCGAATCGTTCAAAATCTTTCCGATCACCTCCCGGGATCGCTCCAAAGCTTGATACTTCTCTAGGAGGTCTCGCACCTGCGGAAAATATTCAGGCCGCCAATCCTCCAACCATCCGATCAAGGCTTCGCGGTCTGCTGGCTTGGAATGATCCAGACCCATGATGAGCGGAAGCGTCACCTTGCCGCTGGCGAGGTCGGTGCCCAGGGATTTACCGGCGGAGGATTCGGCGCCGTAGAGATCAAGGCAGTCGTCGTAAATCTGGTAAGCGGTCCCCAAAGACATTCCGTAGCTTCGCAGTGCGACGATTTCTTCGGGAGTTCCGCCGGAGAGACGAGCCCCGAGATCGCAAGACAGCGCGAACAGTTCGGCCGTCTTCATTTCGATGACCTTGAAATAATCGGCACGATCCACCGCCCAACGGCGACGCCGGTGACTCTGAAGAATTTCACCAGCACAAACACGACCGCTGGAGGATGCCACCAATCGCGAGACTTCCGCACTCGGTAGATTGGCAGCCAGTTTGAGAGCGTGAGCGAAGAGGCAGTCACCCAACAAGACGGCCACCTGATTGCCCCACTTGGCGGCAAGGGTCGCTTTGCGGCGACGCATACTGGCCTCGTCCATGATATCGTCGTGGACCAAGGTGGCCAAGTGGATCATTTCGATGATCACGGCCACGGCCACAGAATCGTCGGTCAGTGGACCTACAGTCCCGCCCGCCAACGCCACGAGGGTGGGACGCAATTGCTTCCCCTGGTTTTCCAACGCGTAACGGGCGTACTCGGCGATCTCCGAATCGAACTCGTCGACCTGAGCCTCCATCATGGCCGATACCCGACTCAGAAATTCCCGAGCAGGGGCGATCACAGGCTCCCAATCGGCAACCGAAATTGCCTCGGGGACCCCAGACTGCGTTTCAAGTGCGACCAACATCGTTGTAAACACTATGGGTGCACATTGACAGGGGTCAAACTCCGCATCGGGCAGACATCGTGCATCGGATCCGAATCCGAACCTCATTTGGGAGACTTAGAAGCCGGTTTTGGCGACCTTTTCAGACACTCATTCCAACTGGTTGGAATTTTGCATTGCCCCGCCCCGGCCAAAGGCGTTCAACAGCAGAAGATGTCCGCTTACGATCAATTCGTCTCCGTCGCCCGCAACCAGTTCGACCGTGTCGCAGATACTCAACGGTCGCCCATCACGACCGCCGGTGACTGGCTGGCGGACTCGCTCGCTACCAATGGTTTTCTGTACGCCTTTGGCACCGGCCATTCCCACATGGTCGCGGAGGAAATCTTTTACCGCGCCGGCCATCTGGCGAGGGCGGTTCCGATTTTGGAGGAAACCCTGATGATGCACCTCAACGCCACCGAGGCGACCTATCTGGAGCGGGAACAGGGGCGAGCCAAGACGATCCTAGACCAGTACCCCGTCGCTGCCGGCGATTTGTTGGTCGTGGCCTCCAACGG
>JBDKKQ010000422.1:0-12165 GCA_039796015.1 Verrucomicrobiota bacterium | reverse complement strand
AGCAGGAACCCAACTCAGCGGGTGAGCTGTTTCTCGAGGTAACCCACGTCCTGGCGAACCTTAGCCTCGACCTCCATGCGGTCTCGCACCTGCCGGCAGGCATGCAGCACGGTGCCGTGGTCGCGTCCTCCGAAAGATTCACCAATCGCACTGAGCGAATGCTCGGTGAGCTGGCGGGTCAGGTACATGGCGATTTGCCGGGGGAAGGCGATGTTCTCCGGCCGCCGCTTGCTGGTCATGTCGGCCAGGCGGATGTCAAAGTAGTCGGCCACCCGCTTCTGGATCTCGCTCACGGAGATAGCGACCTTGCCCTCCTCCTGGAGGATTTCCCGCAGCAACGTCTCGACCGTTTCGAGGTCGAGGGCTTTGCCGGAAAGCTGGGCATAGGCGGCCACTCGGACCAGAGCCCCCTCTAAACGGCGGACATTGGTCCGAATACGGTTGGCCAGGAACGTGATGATCTGATCGGGCAACCGGACGCTGAGAGCGGCCGCCTTCTTGTTGAGAATCGCTAGCCGAGTCTCGACATCCGGCGCCTTCAGGTCGGCCGTCATTCCCCACTCGAAGCGAGAAATTAGCCGTTGCTCCAGCCCCTGGATCTCATTGGCAGGCCGATCGCAGGTCAGGACGATTTGCTTATGGCAATCGTGGAGGGCGTTGAAGGTGTGGAAAAACTCTTCCTGGATCCGCTCCTTGCCTTGGAGGAACTGGATATCGTCGATCAAGAGAACATCCAACTCCCGGTGCTTCTTGCGGAACTTCGGCAATTGGCTGTTCTGCAGGGCCTCAATGAACTCATTGGTGAAGCGCTCACACGACAAATATCCGATCCGGGCATTCTTCTTATTGGCCAGAACGTGATGACCAATCGCCTGAAGCAAGTGCGTCTTACCTAGTCCCACGCCGCCGAAAAGAAACAACGGATTGTATGTGTGCCCCGGCTTTTGAGCCACGCCCATACACGCTGCATGAGCATGGTGGTTGTTCGAACCCACAACGAAGGTTTCGAAGGTGTTGTTCGGATTAAACAGGGGCTCTGACTTACGAGGAATCTCCCGCACCGCAGGTTCGGTCGATCGAAACTCGGACGGGGCGACTCGCTCTATCAAAGCCTCAGGAGCCATGGGCCGATCGGAAGCTGAATCGGCTGCGGCAGCGACCGCGGACTCGGCGGGACGAATAGCGAAAGACACATGGATCGGCCGAATGGCAGCACGGCTGACCACCGATCGAAGAACATCTAAATAATTATCCTTCAACCAGAACTCACAGAACTCGTCAGCAACTTCCAGGGTGAGGTTATCTCCGTCCAGACAGCGGGCAGTGACCGGGGCAAACCAGAGGTTATACAACTCCGTCTTCAGCATTCCACGAAGGGTTTGCTGGGCGGCTAACCACAGTGCTTGGGGTTGATCGGACATGGGATAATTTAAAGGGACCTAAAAACGGGCAATTTACGGATTTATTCACTACCACCACTCACAGGTTGATCGAGTCTTCCTGATTTAGTGACAGTTTAACGAAGTCCCGCGCACCTCCCATGACCACCAAACCCTCGTCAGCACTCGCTGAACTGATATGAAAGCATTGAAAACATTGGGATTTCAACACATTTGCAGATATCTGGTGGAACATGATTCAGTGCAGTTTCTTCTCCGACCCGCCGTGATTTCTTAAACGATGGGCGAGGCTTCTATGGCAAACCATCGAGCACCGCGAGCACAAGTTTTTGGGTGTTGTTCCCAAGTTATTAACAACTGGCAAAAACACCCAAAATCCGGCGGGTTTGACAAGCAAAACCGCCGGATCGGGCGACAAGATTACTTCTTGGCAGGTGCAGCCTTCTTGGCCGGAGCAACCACCTTAGCGGGTGCTGCCTTCTTGGCCGGAACAACCACCTTGGCGGGCTCTGCCTTCTTGGCCGGAACAGCCACCTTAGCGGGTGCAGCCTTCTTGGCCGGAACAGCCACCTTAGCAGGTGCTGCCTTCTTAGCCGGAGCAGCTACCTTAGCATGTGCTGCCTTCTTGGCCGGAGCAGCTACCTTAGCGGGTGCTGCCTTCTTAGCCGGAACAGCCACCTTAGCAGGCGCTGCCTTCTTGGCCGGAGCAGCTACCTTAGCAGGTGCTGCCTTCTTGACAGGTGCCTTTGCGGCGGCCAGGGCGCAGGTCCGGGCAAGCCGGGTTTCGCAGTTGGATTCGGTTGGTTTCACTCTGAGTTTGTTGTTGTTGTGTTTGTAGGCCCGACTCACTGGAACCGTTGACCCCCCAACTAGGAGGAGCCAATGGCCCGATGCGTCAGAAATTCGAAAAATGGATCCCTCAGATTGCGGAAGACTCGATCGAAAACCTTCAGCGAGGGGATCCACGTCAATAGACAGCCGGGACACCTTCTGGATCGACCAGTGATGCCTGCTGACCAATAGGACGGTGTCAGAATCGCTAAAACCTGATTTGGATTCATGAGGTCTCTGACCGGGGAACGCTGTCTGAGATAATGCCCCGAGCCGACTCTTGACAACCGCTTTTCACCGGTTTGCACGAAAACTTTCCGAAATCGTGTCCAGATGACATGGTTGACGGCCAGTGCGAGAGCGTTGGCAAAAATTTACAGAGACCGCCGAAACTTACTTTCTGGC
Source organism: Verrucomicrobiota bacterium (assembly GCA_039796015.1). Taxonomy (GTDB): domain Bacteria; phylum Verrucomicrobiota; class Verrucomicrobiia; order Limisphaerales; family UBA9464; genus SXXZ01. Next base: position 9,529 of record JBDKKQ010000422.1, on the reverse strand, counting down.
GGTGATCCTCGAGAACTTACCCGGTCGCAAGGCCTCCATGATCCGGGCAGTGCTCTCGGGGCTTTCCCATGTTTTTGGAGTCATCGTGAAACTACGTCGCCTACTCTACAGCGTTCGAATCCTGCGCGATTCAACCCTGGGTGTTCAGGTTATCGCCGTAGGCAATCTCACGGTGGGCGGTACCGGAAAGACTCCGGTCGTCGAGAAATTTGCCCGTGCTCTTCAGGATGCCGGTCGCAAAGTGGCTATCCTGTCGCGCGGATACCGATCCAAGCCCAAGCCCGTCTCGGAACGTCTCCTCGACAAGATCCTGCTCCGAGAAGACACCACCCCGCCCCGCATTGTCTCCGATGGTCAATCGCTGCTGCTCGACTCCGAGACTGCCGGTGATGAACCCTACATGCTGGCATCCAACCTGAGAGATGTGGTGGTTCTGGTCGACAAGGACCGGGTCAAAGCCGGTCGCTATGCCGTGGAACACTTTGGCTGCGACACCCTGCTGCTCGACGACGGCTTCCAATACTGGAAGCTCGCCGGCCGCCGTACCGATGTCGTCTTGATCGACTGCCAGCAACCCTTCGGCAATGAGCACCTGCTGCCCCGCGGAACCCTCCGGGAACCGCCATCCCACCTTGCTCGGGCCAGCGTCATCTTCCTGACCAAGAGCGACGGCAAGACCGCCGCGCTGCGCGACCGCATTGCCCTGCTCAACCCGCGCGCTGGGATCATCGAGTGCGTGCATCACCCGCTGTATTTCGAGGATGTCTTCACCGGCGAACGCCGTGGCCTCGACCTGCTGCAAGGTCGGCGGGTGGCCAGCCTCAGCGGGATCGCCCAGCCAGAGAGTTTTGAATCGAAGCTCTCGGAACTCGGAGCCGAGATCGTCTTGGCCCGACGCTACGCCGACCACCACCGATTCACGCAGCAAGAGGTGCTCGATGCTGTAAACCGGGGCAAGAAGCGCCGCGCAGACATGCTAGTCACCACGCAGAAGGATGCGGTGCGCTTTCCAAAGCTCGACCGCCGGGACCTGCCCATCTACTTCATGCGGGTGGAAATTAAGATCATCGCCGGGGCCCAGGGCTTCGATGATGCCGTAAGCCGGATCTGTTTTCGGTAGCGCCGCTGGGGACACTCCCGACAGACACGGGCCAACCCACCGCCGCGACTGAGCCAGAACGATTCAGCGGCGGAAAATACTCGAAATCTGAAGCGGCACCGGCGCGGGCAAGAATCCAAACTCCAACCGGCCGCGCGGAACCTCCACGGAGACCTCATCCGCGTCATTGGCGGAAACCTTGAGTACCCCTCCAGACCTGCGGACCCGGAGACGATTCCATCCATCGACCCGGAGCGCCGCGAGCTCTGGGATCCGGATAATCGCCCCACCGCGGATCGGGCGGAAAACCAGCGGAGGCACCCGGTTGGCAACCTTCCCCTCCCAGCGCCAGTCGAAGATCACCTCATCGCGATGAAACTGGGTCTCCGACCAGAGGATCGAAGCCTCATCCCCAAGCCCGGATAGGCCCTTCAGGTTCCAGTCACTGGCCTTCCACACCTCGGACCCGACAGGGACCCGCCACCCACGCAAGGACCGGCCATCGTAGAGGCTCTTCCACGGTTGAGCGTCGGGTGCCGACTGATCGAGTGGGACCTTCGTGGAAGGCAACTCCTGCACACGCAGGTTGCGCCAGTCCACGGTTCCACCCTCAGACTCCAGAGCGATGTACCCACGCCGCCAATTGCAACCGGTGCCGCCGGAGACCTCGACACCGTTGACTGAGAGTCGGAGGACCCCATTGGTGGCAACGATCCGATAGTGATTCCACTCCGGGGCGCCCAAGCTCCGGGATTCTTTTGGAAAACTGCGATCGCCGCGACTGGGAGAAAACGGCTTCATCGTCGATCCGTGGATTGGAAAAATGTCGCCATGGGTCGTGAACCAATCCGATTTGCCATACCCGTGGTCGAGGACCTGAACCTCGATGGCTCTCAGGAAGGGTTGACCCAACGCAGGCATCGGGCCTGACCAGATGAAGACCCCTGCATTGCCGCTTGGCTTGAGGTGCCGCCATTCCAACTCCAGGACAAAATTCTCATACTGGCGCTCAGTGCGCAGGGCTCCGGTTGGAATGCCATCGCAGTGGATCATGCCATCCCGGACGGTAAATGTTTCCGGAGCGCAGTTGACGTTGACCCATCCCCGCAAATCCCGACCGTTGAAGATTGGTCTAAAGCTGGGCGCTGCTCCTGCCACAGGCAGCACCGTGAGAAGGAGTGATGCCAAAATCGGCGTGGCTCTGGGCCACCAGCGGCGGAAAGCAGGGAACATGGCAAGACGCTGCTGCCACGGGCATCCATTGGAAAGTCTGGAAGCAATTGCTTCAGAGGGATTTAGCCCAACATCAGCCCTACGCTCCATCATCAGCCCCACGCTCCAATAGCAGCCACACACTCAACGCCCATTCCACTGCTGGTTCTTGACCTTCAATCGTTCCGGTGAGGGCTTGCCCTCTGGCAGCAAGGTCATGTTGGTCTCAGAGCCCCATGCCACCTCCCTGAAGTTGACGAACAGTGTCCGCGGCACCATCTCCACTACATGACCAAAAGCTCCCAGAGCGACCGTTCCGGGCAGTTGTGTCGTATCTACGAAGTACACTGGACCAAACGGAGTCGAATTGGTGTCCGGACGCGTGTAGATGTAAGTAATCGGACCATTGGTCACACGGGGCGCGTTCTCGCCCGGAAATCGGATCGACACCGGCCCACCGGTCAGCAACCGCGGGTGGTCGATCCGAAGGACCGGTGTTCCGTCTGGCTGCTTGTCAAAGGTCAGGTGCCAAGCCCCATTGCGCACCCGGTAGGCCTCACAGCCTCCATAGATCGTCACGTACAGGAACAACGTGGCGATGAAGATGCCGAAGAATTTCTTCAGAGTTCGCTCGGCATCGGGTGAAAAATCGTTGTCCACAAGGTTCGAAGGGATGACCTGCTTCCTGCTGCTGCTCAGGCGTTGTAGGTGCTGGAGCTTACATTGCCTCCGCGCCCGGTCCAATTCGTGTGGAAGAATTGCCCGCGGGGCTTGTCCACCCGCTCGTAGGTGTGGGCCCCGAAGTAGTCCCGCTGCGCCTGAAGGAGGTTGGCCGGAAGTGTTGCCGAACGATACTGGTCGAAGAACGCCAGCGCCGTGCTGAAGGCGGGCATCGGAATACCCTTCTTGGCCGCCGAAGCCACCACATTGCGCCAACCCTTCTGGCTCTTCTTGATCTCGGCCCGGAAATAGTCGTCGAGCAACAAATTGGCCAGCTTAGGATTCTTGTCGTAAGCCTCCTTGATCTTGCCCAGGAAACGGGAACGGATGATGCAACCCCCGCGCCACATCAGGGCGATCCCGCCATAGTTGAGCTTCCATCCGTTTTCTGCGGCCGCCGCGCGCAGCAGCATGTAGCCCTGCGCATAGCTAACAATCTTGGAAGCATAGAGGGCGCTCTTAATGTCTTCGATAAACGCCTGTCGAGCCTTGGGATTCTTGGCAGCGCTCAACAACGGCTTCGGTCCCTTGAGCTTGCGGGATGCCTTGACCCGCTCGTCCTTCATGGCGCTGACACAGCGGCTGAAAACCGCCTCGGCGATCAACGTGACCGGTTGGGCCAAATTGGCTGAATCGATGACTGTCCACTTACCCGTTCCCTTTTGACCGGCGGTATCGAGGATCTTGTCCACCAACGGCCCGCCATCCGTGTCCTTGAATGCCAAGATGTCGCGGGTAATTTCCACGAGAAAGCTGTCCAACTCTCCCTGGTTCCAGTCAGCGAAAACATGGTGCATCTCGTCGGCGCTGAGGCCCAAGCCGTTCTTGAGAATGTTGTAAGCCTCGCAGATCAGCTGCATGTCGCCGTACTCGATGCCATTATGGACCATCTTTACGTAGTGACCCGAACCGCCATCGCCGACCCAGTCACAACACGGCACGCCTCCGTCCACCTTGGCGGAGACCCCCTGAAAAATGTCCTTCACGGCAGGCCACGCCTTGGCTGATCCACCGGGCATGATGCTAGGTCCACGTCGGGCCCCCTCTTCACCACCGGAAACCCCAGTTCCAATGAAGAGAAACCCCTTAGACTCGCAATACTTCACCCGTCGCTCCGTGTCGCCATAGAGCGAATTACCACCATCAATAATGATGTCCCCAGCCGACAAGTGCGGCACCAACTGCTCGATGAAGTCGTCCACCGCTTGGCCCGCCTTGACCAACATCATGATCCGGCGCGGCGTCTTGAGCTTGGACACCAATTCGGCAATCGAGTGAGCTCCCTGGATCTGGGTCCCCTTGGCCTCACCGGCCAGGAATTCATCCACCTTAGAGGTCGTTCGGTTATAGGCCACAACGGTGAAGCCGTGGTCGTTCATGTTGAGGATCAGGTTCTGGCCCATGACCGCCAAGCCGATCAGTGCGATGTCTCCAGTGGGGTTGCTCATGTATGCAGTCTCGTTAATGCATCCACCGTATCGGTCGGCTCGAACAGCAGGCGAGAGGGAATTTCAAGATCCGAGCCGGCAAGCGCCCTGCTGCTTGCGCCCCGATCGAAGCTTGCTACCCTCCCTCTCCTGCCGGCGTGCAACACTGCAAGTCCGGCCTAGCGAATTTCATTTTATGGCCCACGAACTTGCCCCCCTACCCTACGCCAAGGACGCGCTCGAACCCCACATCGACGCACTCACCATGGAGATCCACCACGGCCGCCATCACAAGGCCTACGTGGACAACCTCAACAAAGCAATCACCGGAACCCCGGTTGAAGGCCTCACACTGGAAGCCTTGATCGGCAATCTGGCCGATGTCCCCGACGCCATCCGCGGGCCGGTCCGCAACAACGGTGGCGGCCATTGGAATCACACCTTCTTCTGGAACCTCATGGGTCCCGGCAAGGGCGGTACGCCCTCCGGTGATCTCGCCACCGCCATCAATGCCACGTTCGGATCCTTCGCTGAATTCCAGGCCAAGTTTGAGGCCGCCGGCATTGGCCGTTTTGGTTCGGGTTGGGCTTGGCTCGTGGTCAACGGCGGCAAGCTGGAAGTCGTTTCAACGGCCAACCAAGACAACCCGCTCATGGGCAAAGCCCTCGCCGGGTGCGAAGGCAAAGCCGTTCTCGGTATCGATGTCTGGGAGCACGCCTACTACTTGAAGTATCAGAACCTGCGAGCTGCCTATCTCAAGGCCGTTTGGAACGTGATCGACTGGAACAAGGTTGAAGCGTTGTACGCCGCAGCGAAGTAAGGCCCATCCAGAATTCTCGAACGGCGCCGCTCTCCCTAGGGAAAGTCGGCGCCGTTTTCTTTGGAACAACCGTTCGTTTTACCCCCCCCGCTCACTGCCTCACTTTGGGCGGTTCATGGGGCATCGAAAGAATCCTGTGAAGGCGCACAGAAACGACGGGCCCCACCCAGAACTGGATTCCACCGCATGCCACGTCCCAGGTCCTAGCCCGAAAACACGCTCATTCCAAAGAGTCTGTTCGAATGGCCGCAGCCAAAGCACTCAAGTGCGGGTCGACTGCAAAGCGCTGCTCATACTCACAGCGAAGACTCCTACCATCCACACGTTCCACGACCGCGTGCAGGGCGCGAGCCAAAGCCGGAACATCCCTCGGAATGCAGAGCCCGGGATAGTCCGCTGAAAAATACTCCGGGATGGAACGCCACCGGGTCGTGACACAAGGCAACCCGTAGGCCAAAGCCTCGATCAGGTTCAACGGTTGCCCTTCATTGGCAAAATAGGTGGGAAACAAGAACACATCCGCCTGCCGAAACAACCGATCCTTCTCAGGGCCCGAGACAAAACCAGTAATCTCCACACATCCGGCCGCATCCGAGCGTCCGACACGTTCCCGAAACTCAACCTCTTCGGTCTCCGATAAAAAACTCCCAGCAACGGTCAGCCGGAACCGACGCCCCAAGTCGCCCATCTGATTGGCCGCCACCACCGCCTCAACCGCCCCAAAAAGACCTTTGTCACGCGTGCAATGCGCCATGAACAGCACTTGCGTCTCCAATCGGGCAGAGCCTCTCGCACGCCATTCCCCCAGGGTCTGGCTAAAGTCTGGGCAAGGATCTGGGATCCCATTGCTCACCACCGCCACGGATCGCGGTCTGAGAGCCTCGGCATCGGCCCGATTGCTCGCAGCCAACACAATGGCTTGCTGCACCCGCCCCAGAAAGACCCGAGCCAACCCGCGTTCCCAGAACCAGGATTCGCTTTCTAGCCAGGCTCCCAATCCAACCGCATGCCAATGCAAAATCACCTGATTAAAGCGCCACCGAATCAAAGCCATCACCAGAAAATCGCGGTACAACGAGGATCGCTTCGGTGGGGATGGAATGTAATACAGTGTCCGGCATCCCTGCTGATGCGACAACGCAATCGCCTGCCAGCAGTACCGCAGGAGCGCTTGGACCTTGCCTCCCCGGATCGATCCCACATCGGCCATCCCGGACGAAAGCCGGGCATCGACGTGGAGCACTTCGATTCCGAGATCTCGCTGAGCTCGGAAACCGTCCACCATCAGCTTCACCATCTGGCTTTGTCCATGGTGAGGCGGCGGCACATGCGCAAAGACAAGGAGTTTCATCGAGGACTCAGCATCCCAATCTTGTTGAATCAGGACGTTTCAGTCGAAAAGCATTGCCTCAATGGATATCCAAAGCGACTCTTTCGTCCTGGTTCGGGACGTAGCTCAGCCCGGTAGAGCACTTGGTTTGGGACCAAGACGTCGCAGGTTCAAATCCTGTCGTCCCGACCATCCCTTCGTTGGTTGTCTTTGACCTCAATTCTTGAGCTCAATCCTTTCCCTCGGTTTTTCGTTACCGCCGAGGGTCTCCTTTCAAATCGGCTCAATCGAAAGCCACCCATCCAGAGGATTTGCCACAGCAACGCCTCTTCGATTCACACTATTTGATCCCCGCAGAGATCTCTTCCCGTAAACCGTCCGATCAGAGAACCAGTCCGCCCACCTTCTATCGGCTGGGAAACCGATTCGGATCCATGCGTCTCCCTTTCAGAAAGATTACGCAGAACAGTGAGTCGTCACGACTAACACCAAGAGGAGCCACCTCAACTAAAAACCTCACTCAGAGGATTCGGAAAACCGTTGCCGGAACTCGCCGCCATCCAACTCTCATCCGGGGCATGGCGGGTCGGGTGGGCAGTATTACCGTGGCATAGTGAGCACAGAACTCGCGCACCTTGGGGTTGAGTTCCGGTTCAAACCAATCACAACGGCGGACCGCGGCGCGCACGTTGTCGACAATCAGTTTGGCCGTCCCCCCCGAAGGACCGAAAGGCGTTCTCTAGCCCTCGGATAAACTCCTCGGTCGTTTGTCGCCAGAGCACTTCGCTATAACCCTTGCGAGAACGACTCAAGATGACACGGAGGAGATGAGGTCGACGGCGTTTGGCTTGCTCGTCGATCACCCAGGCACCCTGACCGAAATCGATCTAGGCTTCCTCGCCGGGCTCACTCTCCCACCGGCGGAAAGGAAGCTTCTGGCTGGCGCGGCGGCAGTAGACGAAGCGTTTGACCGACGTGTAGCTCCCGGCAAAGGCGTGGCTTGTGACCAGATCCTGATAGATCCGTTGAGCCGAGAGGCCTTGCTCGATAGCCAAGGTGATCTCGGCCAAGTGCACCTTGCAGAGACTGCAGAGACTGCGGCGACCAGTGCGGGAGCCAACGGACGCAATGGCTGGGTTTGGTGCTAAGCCCCCGATGGTATCCTCGGAGCCGAGGGGCGGAATGGCTGGTTTTGAGGGCCCCAGATATCGGGCCATCGTCTCCCGGTTCACGGCCAGTTCCCGGGCGATCCGTCGTCCGGACCAACCCTTGAGGGCCACTGCTTTAATCGCTTCGCAGGTGCTCATGCAGAGGTGGTTCATCCGCCCTCACGGACCCCACAATCGGGCCCGCTCGGCAATGAACTTGTTCACCTCAGACTCTGGCTGGTGTTCAACCGCCCTTTACTGGCTGGTTTTGACCGCCCTCTGACAACAAGGAGAACTACCCGAACTTTTGATAAGTGACCCTCGGCAATTTGGGGTTTTATGCGGTTTCCTCTGCATTGAGACACACCTTAACGCTTCTCACGACCACCGGAGCTATTGCTGTCGGTGCGAGTGATTAATCCCGTGCTGGGCAAGAAATATTCAAGCCACCGCCATCTTGGGAGCGAGTGCTCCCCACTGAAAGTGACGAGGAACCGAAATCTTGGTGGTTGATTGGAATTTTGTTCATGTATTCCACCGACTAATACCCTCGAGCCTCACGCTTCAAAGATCGTATTTTGGGTGAGTAATTCAAAGTCCTCTGGACTGACCGATTTGTTGGCGAAGGATCTACTGAGGTTTGGGAGTGAATCCACCTTCCTCAACGAACTGAACGGACCGAGATGCTACATACGGTTCCCACCCGTAGGTAACCCCTGCTCTGACTGCGAGATCCTTAGCCTTGTTGAAGATTGAGAAGGAGTCTTCATAAACAAGAAAAACAACATAGACCTTCCTTGAGGGAATTCGCTGGAAGTAGTCATGGAGCTTGTCGGGATCGGTAAAACCCCTATCTCGCTTTGGTGTAGCCACCTCCCCCTCGGAGTTTTTGCTCCAAACAATGTCCTCATAATTCTGCCCCCGATCGTAATTCCGGCAGGGAAAGATTCGTCCGTACCGGGCGATGACGTAGTTGGGTTTCTGTTCGGAGGTTCGTTCCATCGGTAGGCGTAGTTTCTGCTCCGAGTCTTTGACTAAAAGGGCCTGATTCTGGGTTACCTCCGAAATTCGTGTGACGATGCGGGCCCCGTTGGTCTGGGCAGCTGCCAGTCGGTTCTTCGCCTCGAGGGTTTGTAGTTCAGCCGTGACAATTTCCTCTTCCAACGTTATAAGGCGATCTGTGGGGGTCAACGCGGCAGAGGTCTCGAGCACGTGGAGGCTCTTTTTATTCTGGTCACTCATCCTCTGTATTTCAGACTGGATTTCCTGACGCGACTTGAGGAGCGCAACTTGGGTCTTCCAATCCCCGGAAAGGGCCTTCTGCTTGAGCTGGTCTCGCAGTTGGATAGAACGACTCAAGGAATCTTTGGCAATGCTGAGCTGGTGCTGCTGAACTTCCACGGATTCTGTGTTGTTTGCAGTGCCCTCCTGCCTCTCACGTCTGGCCAACAGGGTGACCATAACTGCCAAGAGGATGATTCCGCCGAACGTGTTGCACATCGTGTCGAGCAACATGTCGAGGCTATCGCTGAGGCGTTTGTGGCGGAGGCTCATTTCAGCTTAATCCTATAAATTCCAAGAGTCGCTGCCACCAACTCTTGTTTATTGGCGTCGTCGATCCCGCCGCAGGCGGCTTGGAGCTTGGTGCTGATGTTGGGGTGGAGGCTCTTGGGGGTTCGGTGAACTTGGTGTTATCTTGCGTTGCTGCCTCTTCCCGAGAAGAACTGGTTTCTGACTTCCCAGCTGACGTCTCACGTGTACTTTGACTGTCCT
>JBDKKQ010000421.1:0-14062 GCA_039796015.1 Verrucomicrobiota bacterium | reverse complement strand
GATACGTCAAATCACTGTCCGGCTCCTTGCGCAAGATGACCGTGATCCATGGTGAGGAGTCGTCGTCGTTGGCTTTCGGGGAGGCCCTTCAGGCGCTCAAGCCTCAGGCGGAGGTGGTGGTGCCCCAGCCAGGTCAGATCGTGGAATTTTAAGACTCGCAGGGGTTTTTTCGGCTGTAATTTGGGGCTGACGACTCAAAAAAGCGAGCCTATCCCAGAACGAGACTTTGATTCGGGCTACGAGTTTCGGAGGTGTGACAGCGATTTGAGATTGTTTCCAACGCCCGGGTCCGCTTCAAACCGATAGTGCAATTCAAGTTCAAGCCGATCGATGGGGCTGTGGTGGCTCCTCAAGGGTTCCTCGCGGGCGGGGTTTTCTGTGACATCAAGCGTCTGGGCACCGGCAAGGGCTCGGACAAGGGGCGCAAGCGGGACCTATGCCTGCTGGTTAGCGAGACTCCTGCGGCGGTCGCGGGTCTCTTCACGACAAACCAGATTTGCGCCGCGCCAGTGAAGGTCTGTGTCTCTCGAGTGGCCAAAGGGGTCACTCAGGCGGTGGTGGTCAACAGTGGCAACGCCAACGCCTGTACCGGGCGTCAGGGCATGAAGGACGCCCTGGCTATGACGGGATTGGCTGAGAAGGTTTTGGGGCTTTCTACCGGCAGGGTGCTGGTTGGATCCACCGGGCGGATCGGCGTGCAAATGCCCATGGAGCAGGTGACTGCAGGGATTGTTGCGGCGGCGGATGTTCTGGGTTCTACGCCCGAGCACGCGGCCCACGCGGCCGAGGCCATCATGACGAGCGATTCGCGCCCTAAGACGATCGCGATCGAATTCAAGATCGGAGGACGGATCGTCCGCATTGGCGGCCTATGCAAAGGGGCCGGCATGATCCAGCCAGGCATGTCACCAACCGGAGCTCGTCCGGCGACCGCACCAAGTGGGGTGCCGGCCGGATTGCATGCCACCATGTTGTGCTTCATCACCACGGATGCCGACATTGCTGCCAAGCCTCTTCAGAGCGCCCTCAACGAAGCGGTGGCCTTGAGTTTCAACCGAATCACCGTGGACGGGGATATGAGCACCAATGACACGGTGCTGGCCCTAGCCAACGGGCTGGCCGGAAATACCGCCATCCGGAAAGCCTCCGGCAAGGACTTCGAGGTCTTTCAAGCGGCCCTGTCGCATGTGTGCCTGTCATTGGCCAAGATGATCGTGTGCGATGGCGAGGGAGTTCACCGCGTGGTGACGGTCCGCGTGGAAGGCGCTCAGTCCTATGCCGATGCCGATGCCGCCGCCCGAGCAGTGGCTAACAGCGCCCTGGTCAAAACCAGTTGGCACGGAGGGGATCCTAATTGGGGGCGGATCATTGATGCCTTGGGATACAGTTCGGCCAAGGTCGTGGAGGATAAGGTGGATATCGGTTACGCCGCTTCGGGAACTCGCAAAGTTCTTTGGAGCCTGCGTCGAGGACAGCCGACCAAGACGCTGTTTGCCGATTTGTGGAACGCGGTCCAGGCGAACACCTTCGAGTTGCACATTCGACTCAACCTGGGAAAGGCCGCAGCCGTCATGTACGCCGCCGACTTGACCGAGGAATATGTGGATTTCAACAAGGGCGCCATCGCAGATCCGAGCCAAGCAGGAGCTTTGGGGGGCTAAAGAGTCTGTCATCCGACAGGGCTATCCAGCGCCGACTCACAGATTCGGGCATCGCGAGTGGAATGCCCCTGGAGGCCTTATCACCCGGGGGTTGGACGGTAGGAATTACCGCCGATCACGGCATGAACTCTGGAAGCCTTATCACCCGGGGGCTGGACCCTAGCTGGAGCTGAGGGGTCCAGCCGCCGGTGGGACTAGCCGATGAGCCCCGTGTAGGCCGGGTCTCCTGACCCGGCGTCCGGCTCTTGCGGGCCGCTCGGTGAGGGTACCGGCCCTATTCTGGAGGTGTGTGTGCGAGGTGGAGTTTGTAGCGGGAATCTGGGATGCAGCCCAATAAGCCTCCTGGCCTCCTGGGTAGGGATTGATCTCCGAGCTACCCCTATAAGGCACCGCCTAACCGACAGAATTGGAAGCGCCGGGAGGGTTGTCCGCCTCGGTCCTACGCGGGCGCTCTCCAAAGAGAGCCGTGCCCACTCGGACTAGAGTGGCCCCCTCTTCGATGGCGACTTCCAAGTCGCCGCTCATCCCCATGCTGAGAACGGGTAGTGGGGCTCCCAGCAGGTCGGTACAACGATCCCGCAGTTCGCGCAAACGGCGAAAAATCGGTCGGACCTGTTCTGGATCTACAGCGTATGGAGCGATAGTCATCAGGCCGTGGACCTCTAGGCGGTTCAGGGCATTGAGTTGCGGCAACTCGGCCAACAAGCGATCGGGGTTCCATCCGAATTTGGAGGACTCACCCGCGACATTGACCTCAAGCAGTATGGGCAATGAACGGGCCTGTTTGAGGGCCTGCTTTTGGAGTTCCTCGGCCAGTGCAAGCGAGTCCACGCCCTGTACGACCTGGAACAGGCTGACGGCATCGCGTGATTTGTTGGATTGCAGGTGCCCGATGAAATGCCACTCCAATTGGCCGGGGCACAGGGGGATCTTCACTTTGGCGTCTTGAATCCGGTTTTCTCCGAACAGGGTCAGTCCGGCCGAGGCTGCCTCGGCTACCCGCTCAGGCGGTTGGTTCTTGCTCACCGCCATGAGCCGGACCGAGTCCGGTTGGCGACCGGAACGTTCGCAAGCCTGGTCGATGCGGCTGCGAATGCGGGTGAGGTTTTCCTGAAGTTCGGACACGCCGTAAAGCTACATCAGAACTGGCTCTTGCGGGATTAGATTTGTGTGAAAACCGGGGCCTCCGAGGCCAGCCTGTCTGGCCTTAAACGGGGGCGTAATAACAGGTGAAGGTGGGGCAAACTGTTATTGGAATGGTATTGGAATGGTATTGGAATTGTATTGGAAAGCTGCAGACCTAGGTGACGATGGCGGGCAGAGCGGACATGGACGCGATTGGGCAACGCCCGCCGCTCAAGGGGAAGGTGCGCAATCCGTGGCTTTTGGTGTTGAACAGTGCGGCATCGGGCACGGATCCCCTCACCAACTGGCTTCGGAAGGGGTCGGTGCTGGGATAGAGGAAGGCAAAAGCCATGGCCGACAACAATTGCTCGATGGGATCGGCTGGGACCAAACCTTGATTGTCGACGATCTCCAACTGCTCCTCGAAGGTTTTGTTTCGGGTACCCTTGACGGCGAAAAAAATTGGAATCTTGCGAGGCTGCTCTATGTCTCGCTGGCTAACACTTTCCAATTTCATCAGCCACGGTAGGTCAGCCAAGTCCATAGCGCCACGGTGGAGCGAGGTGAAGCGCTCCCGAAAAAGGCAGTTCAATGAGTCGATGGCTTCGAAGTCGCTGATCCCCTCGAGAATTTTCACGTAAAAATAATCCGGCGTTAGTCTCGCGGTATCGAGAATGGCTAGGGCCTTTTCGAGCCGTTCATTGAGGACCGCCGGATCCAGGGGGGCCTCTAGAATCTTTTGACGAGCGCTTCCAGCGAGTCCTTGAAGGCTCAGGGGCGGAACCTCTTGAACCAGATGACTGATCAGTTCGACCTTGGCAACGGGCTTGAGTGCCGATGCCGCCGCGTAAACGGATCTGAGCGAGCTGGATTCTGGAGGGGTGTTGGACATGTCAGGAAGATCTAGAGCCAGATGTGTTTAGAGCCAGATGTGTTAGACGTCGTTAGGGGGCAAGGCAGCTCAGATTGTGAATTTACGAAGAGTGAGGTGACCGAATCTGGGGCCGATGGACTTTCTGTTCGTGTCTGTTCGTAAATTTTCGCGAATTTTCGTGGGTTTTCGTGGGTTTTATTGGGTTTGCGTAGATTTTCGGGGGCGTTAATACCCCCCAAAAAGACGCCTTAAACCTCACCCATTATCTTTTAATCGGTGCTGCAGAGAGGTCCCTTGAAGGTTTTTTTAAATGTTTTCTAAAAACAAAGACGACTCGTTGAAGCTGGATGGATTTGTCAGCCCGTAGGGTCTTGCCCAGACTCATTCTATGGAAAATTTGTCGGCCGATGTGGTGGTGCTGGGCGGCGGCAGCGCCGGATATGCCGCGGCGAGGACCTTGGCGAGCCAAGGCGCCAAGACGCTTGTGATCGATGGGGCCCCAGAATTGGGGGGCTTGTGCATTCTGAAAGGGTGCATGCCTACCAAGGCCTTATTGCATGCGGCCGAATTGCGACAGGGGATCTTGGAAGGTGAGCCGTGGGGTATTACGGCTGATCACGTGCAGGTGGATCCCAAGAGGGTCTTTGCCAAGAAGGATGCCTTAATTGCTGATTTCGCGGGCTACCGGCGTCAGCAACTGGAGGACGGTCGATTCGGACTCATTCGATCCCAGGCGCGGTTCGAGGGGGCAGGGTCGCTCCGATTGGAGGACGGTCGGTGCGTTCAATTCGGTCATGCGGTGGTGGCTACCGGATCGACCGTCGCCCCGACTTCTCTGCCCGGATTGGAAGCCGCCGGCTACCTCACCAGCGACAGCGCCTTGGCCGAGGCCCGGATTCCCGAGTCTCTGGTGGTTCTCGGTGGTGGCGCTGTGGCCCTAGAATTTGCGCAGTTTTACTCGCGTTTGGGCAGTCGAGTGACGGTCATCCAACGTGCTCCTCAGTTGCTTTCGGGCTTCGATACCGATGTCGCGGGCGAGTTGGAGAAGGCCTTCCGCAGGGAGGGTATTGAGGTGTTTACGGGCACCGTACTAGACCGGGTGGACCGCATAGGATCTCTGAAGCGGGTCTGGTTCCATCACGGCGGCCAGGAACGTTCCGTCGAAGCGGTTGAGATTTTTCTTGGGTTGGGCCGGGTTCCCAATACCGCACACCTGGGATTGGAGGCGATCGGAGTGACTCTGGAGCGGGGTCGGATTAGGACCGATCCGCAGCAGCGTTCCTCCCGGGCAGAGGTGTTTGCGGCGGGGGACTGCTGCGGCCCTCACGAAGTAGTTCACTTGGCCGTGCAGCAAGGAGAGGTGGCTGCCCACAATATCTTGAATCCAAATCGTCTGCGGGCGATGGATTATCGGCTGTTACTTTCAGTGGTCTTCACGTCGCCTCAGGTGGCCCAGGTGGGTCTTTCGGAGCGGGAGGCGCAGAGTCGCGGTATTGATTATCGATCCGAGAGCTACCCCTTCAACGATCACGGAAAATCCATGATTTTGGGAGCGCAGGAGGGGTTCGTGAAGGTGCTGGCCCATCCTGTCACCGGAGAGGTGATCGGGGCTGCTTGTGTGGGACCTCAGGCTGGGGAATTGATCCACGAGCCCACGGTTGTTATGGCGGCCCGGATGACTGCGGCCCAATGGGCTGCGGTGCCACACTATCATCCAACTCTGGCTGAGATATGGACTTATCCGGCCGAATCGTTGGCCGAGGCATTAACCTCTCAAGCGTAACGACAGAATTGGGAGAAAAGTGATGGCAGGGCGGAAGCTCTCGCAACACGCGACATCCGAAAAAACGATGCTCTTGCGGAAGAAGGCGCAGCCCGTGCAACCACTCCGACGGTGCCTCACCAGCTCAGTCGTTCGACGACTCAAAACGCGAGGTGTTCGGACCGACGCGGAGGTGATGTCGGAGCGCTTCCGTGAAGGCGCAGACAAAGAGCATTCCCGACATCATCCCCGCGGTCATGCCGCCGTAAGCGATTAAGAATTGCCACGGATGCCCGGGCCCTGCCCAGCGCAGCACCAGTGAAGCACCCCAGTTCATGCCGCCTGCCATTGACAGGGCGAGCGCCGTGGCGATGGCGATACGGATGCTGTTCTTGGGCCAGGGAAGGATCGCCCCTCGCATGAAGAATAATCCGCTCACCAGCATCGCTCCGGTCATCCAAGGAATACCTGCGCCCCAGCTGAAAAATCGGTGACCCGAGCAACAAAGACAGACTCCTGATCGCATGACTGGACCGAAGCCGGCATCGGCCCACCAACCCACGAGCATGGCCAGATTCGATGGCCCGAGCATGCCCCACACCATGGGGCTCCAGTCCGTGGCACGGGGCCCCGAAACGCCAACGCCCCGAAAAAAGAAGGATCGCTCGGATGCCCACGCTCCCAAGGCCCCGAGGGCCACAACCAGTGCTGCCGGACCTATTGCCAAGTCCCCCAAGCCGATTAAGAGCGGGGCTTGCAAAAACAGGCTTATCCGGAGGGCCCATCGTTTCCACTTGAGGCTAAGTTCGGGAGAGGGTTGAGCCTCCGGGTGACAGGAGCCGCCTCGCCAGGCTCGCCAACTAACGACCGCACTGCTGCCGGTCATGAGGAGGGCCGCCATCACGGGGTGCAAATAGCCGGTGGCCGCCAAGAGCATGCCGATTCCATTATAGACGACGGCAAACCGTAGATTTTTTTGAATCGAATCCCGAACACCTCGGGCCAGAAAAACGGCCTCTGGAATCTCACGGAGATTGCCTCCGCACAGAACTATATCTGCGGTGGCGGTGGCCAGCGGAGCCCCTTCCAGTAGGCCGATGCCGACCTCGGCGGCGGCGAGGGCTGGAGCGTCATTGATCCCGTCGCCAATGAAAACAACACGATGCCCCTCGGCTTGCCATTGCCGGATTTGCTCGGCTTTTTCTGTCGAGGTCAGACCGGCCTTGAGTTGTTCCGCCGTAGTCAGATCGGCCAACAGTTCTTGGGTCCGTCCAGGGTGGTCGCCCGAGAGCACGCGGGAGGTTACTCCCAATCGATCCAAGTCTTGGAAGGTGGCTGCAGCGGAGGATCTGAGTCGCTCCCGGACCAAGGCCACAGCCACGGGCTTTCCAAAGGCAGAGATCCAAACCCGACTGCCTGTCCCCTGAAGGCGCGCTTCTAGCGCGTCGTCGGTTTGTCCTTCCCAGGCCCAATCTTTGCAGCCGATGCGCACGGGCATAGTTTTTTCCGAAGCGGTGCGGACGCAGGCTTGAACCCCGCGGGCCGGAACCACCTGGAAGCTCTCGATCGTAATTTTTAGCGCCGCGTCAGGCTCTCGACCGTGGAAAGCCTGCGCTACCGGGTGATGGCTCCGGGATTGCACCGCACCGATAATAGAAAGCCACCGGTTCCGGTCGGCTGTTTCTCCGGCGGTGACCACATCCACCAGACTCATTTTGGCTTCGGTCAATGTTCCGGTCTTGTCGAAGGCCGCGAGACTGACGGATGCCAGGCGTTCCAAGGCGGAGGCATTTCGGACAATGACCCCTCGCGCGGCGAGTGTGGCCATGCCCTGCCAGAGTCCTAGCGGAGTGGCCAACCCAAGGGCACAGGGACAGGCTACTAGCAGTACTGAGAGTCCATTGAAAATCCCCGGCTCCCATCGGCCTTGCAGACCGCTCCAGAACAAAGCGCCCAATGCGGTAAGGATCACGACCGGAAGGAACTGTTGAGCCAAGCGGTCGGCCTGACTTTGGGCCTCACTCGAAGCTAGTGTGGCGCGGGATTCCTCCACCCGCCGGATCAGGGCATCGATCCCTCGGGTATGGCCTGCGCTTCTGCTCTGAACAATGAGTTCGGCCTCTTCGCTAAAGCCGCCTGCCATCACAGAATCCCCCACCCGTCGAACAACGGGTTCGGGTTCGCCGGTGAGAGGAGTCTGCCTGACGAAACCTTCGCCCTGGATGATCACGCCATCGACAGGGATGGGTTCTCCGGGCAGCACTCGCACCCGGTCGCCCACGCCGATTTCCTGAATGGACACCCGAGCGTCCGGTGGTCCGATACGCCGGGCGGTGGCGAAGGTGTCGCTCAGACGTCGAGTCTCCGAGAGGGCTTGTTCTCTGGCTCGGGCTGTCAGTGCCTTGCCCGCGCTGTAAACTGTGAGGAGTACGGCCACCACCTCGTAGTACACGGGTCCGCTCCCTCGGATGCTCGACATCAGCGAGGCCCCGAAGGCACCCAGCGTCCCTGACACGAACAGCAACTCGAGGCCGAAGGTGCGGCGGCAGGCGCAATCCCAGGTGGCGCGGAGCAGGGGGAGGCCGAGCAGTCCCAAGACAATGACCGTCAGAACAATGAGCAATGCATGCAGCCCGTTTCGCAAGGTTCTCTCGGGCTCGGACAAATTCAGAGCGAAGCCGATCAACATGGATTGGCTGGCGATCACCGCACTCAGGACGATACGAAAGATGGCACCACCCCCGGCAGGGTCGGGGGCGGCGGTGTTTCTTGGGCGTTCTCCCAAGAGACGGCATCCGTAGCAGCAAAATTGCTCCGACGGCCCCTCGGAAGACTTGGTTCGAGGCAGCGGGCCCTGACAATGTGCGCATCGGGTAAAAACCTCGGAGGAGTCGGAGATGAGGTCGGCTTTGGACATGGCGGGGAGCCCCCTATTCTGCAGAGCCACCGCTGGAGGGGTGTCGATGGATGAGCTTCAGCGCCCCGGGCAACAGGCTTCGGAGGAGGTCGGATTTTTGGTCGGCCGCGGCCAATTCCTCGTCGATCCGACCGGGTGCGTCCACCCAGAGCTCGGTTTGCTGCTGTGAAATTTGGACGAAAACTCCGGTGACTTGTTGGAGATGGCGACGGTCCAGCCCATCGGCGGTCCGAAGGCAGGCGGCCAGCCACTCCACCCGCGAATGATCGGCCGGGGACAAATTCTTTAAATCCTCGTGGTCGGCCTTAGGTAGGGCCTTCCGGTGATAACGGGCCACGGCTGCCACACAGCGAACCTCCGTGGAGGATAGCGTTTTCCACGGAAACTGCCGGATGAGAAGGGCCGAGGCTTTGTGGTGCCCCCGACCGTCCGGACCAGATACAGACCAACCAATGTCGTGCAGCAGCGCCGCGCACTCCAACAGCCGTCGTTCACTGGTGCCGTATCCATGGAGGGGGATCAACCCTTCGAAGAGTGCCAATGCCAGGCGGGCGACCTGTCTTGGATGCTCGGGCTCGATCTCATGCCGAGCGAAGAGGGTCTCGGTTTCGTCAGACAATCGATTGGTAGTGGGAATCATACCCTCAGGGCTTCATGAAATCCGAGTCGGGTGCCGTTGTCGCCCCCGGATTGCGATCCGATGTTTTTGCGCTTCCGAAGGAGCCGTCTCGTCCCGATTCTTGAGGGCCATGGAAACACCAGACCAGTTGCGTGAACTTTTTCGGATGCAGAGAGCCTTAAACGCTCGCATTGGGGTTGATACCGATGCCATGAGCGAGGCTGAGAAGACTCAGTGGATTTTGAACTACTGCCGGGCCATGTCGCAGGAGTTGGCAGAATTGACCGACAGTGTTCCTTGGAAATGGTGGGCTAAGTATCAGAAGTTCGATGAGCAGAACGCTCGGGTTGAGGTAGTGGACTGCCTCCATTTTCTCATCAGCATGGCGCAGGTGTTGGGAATGAGTGCCGATGATGTTTTTAGCGCCTACCTCAAGAAGAACGAGGTGAACCTCAAGCGCCAGGATTCAGGATATCAGGCCAAAGATGCAGAGGATTCCCGTCACATCTAAGGTTCGAGATTCTCAGCCAAATTGCTGAAAGGTGGATGGGACACGGAACGCACGCTGTGGCAGTCCATCGATGGAGTTCGACCCAGCGCCTGAGCAATGCCCACACTGTCTCCTCGTTCATCACCCCTCCACTGAAAGGAACCGATGCCTCTTTCGAAACCCCGTCTAATTAAAGAACTCATTGGCCGCATTCCACCCAGTCAGCGCGCTGACGTGGCTGGCGTGCTCATCCCGGAAGTCGACCTTCAGAAGCGCATCGCCTTGATGGGTAAGGCCATTGCGAAGGACTATAAGGGCAAGGATGTGCTCGTCGTTTCCCTGCTCAGTGGCACCGTTCTTTTCTTGGCCGATTTGCTGCGTCGATTGGAGTTCCCGCTGCGCGTGGATTTTCTAGGGGTCTCCAGTTACGGATCGGGCACTGAATCGGGAAAACTTGTCTTCAACAAGGAACTCAAACTCGATGTCCGTGGGGCTCACGTCTTGGTGGTCGACGACATTCTGGACACGGGAAAAACCCTTCGTGCTGTGACCGAGAAGATTTTGGCCCTCAAGCCAGCGTCTATCCGAACGTGCGTGCTTCTCGACAAGAAGGAGCGTCGTGTAGGCAACATTGAGGCCGACTATGTCGGTTTTCAGATTCCGGATTGGTTCGTCGTCGGCTATGGACTCGATTTCGCGGAGCGATATCGCAACCTGCCCTACGTGGGCGTGCTTAAGCCTGAAGTCTATGCCCCGAAGCAGTCCCTGATTCGGAAGCCCTCGCGATGACAATCCCCGTGACGTTCTGGTCCTATTTTGCGGAGTTGGCAGGTTGCTCGGAAACCGTCGTCACCGTGTCTGCATCGTCCACGGTCGATGAGCTTTTGGCTGCCCTTTACCAAGCCCATCCGGCGTTGGCCGAACTGCGCCGTTCGACTTTGATTGCTGTGGGAGTCGAGTATCAGAATGGGGAGTATGTTCTGAAACCCGGCGATCACGTCTCGTTGTTCCCTCCCGTCCAAGGCGGATGAAACGTTTTCTCTCCATTACCCGCGATCCGATCGATGAAGCGGCCCTCGTGGCAAATCGGACCCTCTCATCCGGCATGGGGGCTGCCGTCTACTTCTCTGGCGTCGTCCGAGGCCAAGAGGGAGCCGAAGCGATTGCTGCCTTAGATTACAGTTGTTTTGTTCCGATGGCCGAGCACCAGTTCCATCGACTTTTCGACCGGCTGGCAGAGAGAGGTTCTGTGGAATCTGTGCGATTGGTTCACCGCATCGGCCGGGTGGCGGTGGGTGAGTCGTCTCTTTGGATCGAAGTGGTTTCAGCCCATCGGGCAGAGGCCTTTGGCGCATGCCAGTGGGTCATCGACGAGATGAAGCAAGTGGTGCCGATCTGGAAATCCCCGGTGACGGCTGCACAGGCCTCCAGTTCGTTAAATCCGAACCCAACTTCCTGATCGACTCGAGCGCAGCACCGCCTCGCAGAGCCGGACTTCGTGATGTCCATCCTGAGCGGTCGCGAAGAGCAGAGGGGTTTGTCGGCCGCTGGCGATGTGCTCATAGACAGCCCGGTACTGCATCTTGTGGCTGTCGGGGAATCCCTCAGGATGTCCGCCTGGAGTATCGGTAAAGCCGGCCACATCCTCCAGGAAACCGGGTGTTCCCCGCTGGAGGATCTCGTTGGGTCCGTCGCGACGTCCGATGAGGATTTCATTGGGTTGCTGAAAGTCCCAGCGGGCGCTTCCACGAGTGCCATAAATTCCAAGGGACAGGCTGCATTTCCATCCGGCAGCGACCTGCGAGATTGAGGCATTGGCGTGCACGTCTTCAGCAAAGCCATGGTCGGATTTTCCGAAACGCAGCAGGACGCTGCCGAAGTCCTCGGTGTCCACCGGATAGGGAATCTTCGATGCCGGGTCGGGAGTAGCGAAGGTCTTCAGCGCCCCCGGCGGACGGAAGCGGGTTTTGTGGAAGGTCTCCAAGTGCGCAAAGACGCGCTCGGCTCGGCTTCCCAAGATGAAGGAAACTGCATCGATCCAGTGGGTTCCAATGTCGCCGACTGCCCGCAGCTTGCCGCCCTCGGAGGCGAGCACTCGCCAGTTGTAGTCCGTGTCATGCAGCAGCCAATCTTGGAAGAAGTGCCCTTGAACATGAATGATTCGGCCGAGGTCGCCGCGTGCGACCATGGCCCGCAGTTGAAGGATGGCCGGGAAGAATCGGCACATGTAGTTCACGGCGAACACCGGTGCATTGGGTTTCTGGACCGCTGCAACCACACGGGCCGTCTCCCGGGAGTTCATGCCTAGTGGCTTCTCGCAGACGACGTGCTTGCCTGCCCGTAGGGCCTTGAGCGACTGCGCAACATGCGCCTTGTTGGGGGAGGTGATGTGGATGACGTCGACGTTCAAAGAACGGACCAGTGAATCGACGTCATAGTCTCCATAGACCTCCGGGATGCCCCATCGATCCGCGCACTCTCGGGCCGAGGCGGTAGAGCCGCAAACGGCGGTGACCTGAACGCCCAGGCGCTTGAGAGCTTCGATATGGACGGGTCCGATGAAGCCAGTGCCGATGACGCCGGCGCGCAGGTGGTGCAGGGGGATCATGGGGTTTGCCAGAGATCGTTTTTAGTTTTGCAGTTTGCCGGGTGAGCATCCGGGTCTAGGTGCAGCGAGGAACACCCTGAGGATACGCAACAAGCCCTTCGGGGAATCCGTAGACGATGTCCTCAAGCAGGGAAGCAGGAAAGCTCGGAGCTGGGGCGATGAGCGGAAAAACGGCGAACGATGCGGTCCGTAAATTTTTGCGCGGCTGATTTTTCGCGCGAGGGTGAGCAACTGGTCAATGAGTGATTGTTTGTACGCCGAACGCGGACTCCCCATAGAAAAATCTCACCGATAGCGTGCAGTCGGGCGGGGGCACAAAGACGATTGATTCCAATGCTACTAATATACATTTGACCGCCTTCAATGGGTTGCTATAAACCCAAAGTCCGTTTGGAACATGTAGTGTCGGCGTCACGTTGACGGTTTGTGGAGGTCGCTCAGTTAAGTCCCCGCAATTGAAGTCTGCTGGTGCAGTTTCCCTCACTCGGTTGAAGAGCGGCCAAAAGTCATATGGATAACAATTCCCGTTTGTTTGTGGGAAACCTGTCCTACCAGACGCAGGAACGTGACCTCCAGGATCACTTTTCGGCGTCCGGTGTGGTCACTAATGTCAACCTGATGCTCGATCGCGTGACTGGAAAGTCGCGTGGTTTCGCCTTCGTCGAGTTCGCGACGGCAGACGAAGCCAATCGTGCTGTGGAAATGTTCCACGGCAAAGATCTGGGTGGTCGTGCGTTGACCGTCAACATTGCCCGTCCCCGTGAAGAGCGCGCCCCCGGTGGTGGTGGCGGCGGCGGCTTCCGTGGTGGCGGCGGTGGTGGTGGTGGTGGCTACCGTGGTGGTGGCGGCGGCGGCGGCGGCGGCGGCGGCTACCGTGGTGGTGGCGGCGGCGGCGGCGGTGGCGGTGGTGGTGGCTGGCGCGGCGACCGTGGTGGTGGCGGCGGCGGCGGCGACCGTGGCGGCGGCGGCGGTGGCGGCGGCTGGCGCGGCGATCGTGGCGGTGGCGATCGTTACTGATCTCCCGGACCACTCATTCCGCTGATTCTCCTGATTTTTCTTCAAAGCCCGCGTCCCAATAAGGTCGCGGGCTTTTTTCTATCGGTGTTTGATGGGTGCTCAATGACGGGTGCTCAATAGATGCTCGACAAGCGGACGTGTTGAAGAATCAGTAGCTGTAGCCCCTTTTGATTTCTAGTCCGCCAGGGCCATAGGGTGCATCGGCTTCGGGGGGGGCACGCAACGCCGATCCGCCGTGCAGGGTGGCTGCTCAAATTGGGCAGCCAATGGGCTTCAACTTGACGGCAACGGGTGTGTTAGGGATTGCTTTTGAGACGGCGACCTGACGGATATAAGTTTTTTAGAACCTCCCTCTTCCATGTCTGAAACCCCAGAAATACCCGAAGCTAACGATCCGTTCAGTAAACAGGTGGCCATCACCATTGCGTTGCTGGCTGTGGTGCTAGCGGTCATCGAAAACAAGGGCGACAACGCCAAGACCGACGCCATCATCAAGACCAGCGAAGCTTCCAATCGTTGGGGATACTACCAGTCCAAGAGCATCAAGCAGAACATCTACGAGACCGAGTTGGAGATCCTGTCGTATCTCAAGCCGGTGGTGTCCGAGGCAGGCACAGTAGAGCCTGAAGCCACCGCCCATCGGAAGGCCTTGTCGGCTTCCATGGAAAAGGCTGCGGCGACCGCCAAGCGATACGACTCCGAAAAGGGGGACATTAAGAAGGAGGCCGAGCAGTTTGAGGCGGCGGCCGAAGCCAATGGCAAGATCAACGATCGATGCGATCAGGCCGCGTTGTCGCTGCAAATCGCAGTGGTCGTCTGCTCGGTGGCTATCCTCTCACGCTGGCGACTTTTCTGGTATATCGGGCTCGGCTTGGGTGTGGCCGGTGCCTTGATCGGATTGAGTGCGTTCCGGCTTTGAGCGAGGCGCATTCGGCTCGGGTCGGGCCGAAGGTCTCAAGTCTTTAGAGGATGTTGGCGGCCAACTCGGC
>JBDKKQ010000420.1:0-6280 GCA_039796015.1 Verrucomicrobiota bacterium | reverse complement strand
CAGACGTTGTTTAGCGAGGTCATCGAGCAAGAACTGCCCCCCGACGGTCCGAGAAACGCAGTGATAAACGGCCCCCGCCTCCTTAATTCGCCCCCTTCGCATAACCCCAACCTAACCCCTGCCCCTCACCAGTCAACAACAATGAACCTGTCACTATGTTGTTTTGGGTTGGCTTTGTGGCGGAGATCGGTTTGGATTGGTTGCGAGATGAATTTGAGTCTGACTCCGGCGGGTTTGGGTTTTCGGATGCCGGCTGAATGGGAAACACACTCGGGAACTTGGCTGACTTGGCCGCGTCCGGAGGGGATCAGTTTTCCAGAAAAGTATGAGACGGTGCCCGATGTGTACGCGGAGTTGATCCGGGCTTTGGTGAAGGTGGAGTCTGTGCATATTAATGTCTGGAATGCCGAGAGGGAGGACTGGGTTCGAGGCCTCCTCTCGGATCGGAAAACTCCGCTAGATCGGGTTTCCTTCCACCATTTTCCCGCCTATGAGCCTTGGTGCCGGGACCATGGTCCTATCTTTTTGGTGCGTGATCGTGCCGGGATCCGAGAGCGTGCCGTTGTGGATTGGGACTACAATGCTTGGGGAGGTAAGTACCCTCCTTATGATCTGGACGATGCGGTGCCTCGTCATGTGTCAGCGCTGCGGGGGCTGCCGCTCTATTCGCCCGGCATGGTTCTCGAGGGGGGATCGATCGAGGTGAATGGAGTTGGAACATTGCTGACTACCGAGGCTTGCCTACTGAATCCCAACCGGAATCCGGAATTGAATCGGGAGCAGATTGAACAGCAGTTGCGGGATTATCTGGGGGTCCGCCATATTCTTTGGCTCGGCGATGGAATCGTTGGTGATGATACCGACGGGCATATCGATGATATCGCTCGGTTCACGGATTCGCAGACCGTGGTGACTGTGGTCGAGGAGGATTCAGCTGACGCCAATTACGGTCTCCTGCAAGAGAATTTGCACCGTCTGCGGTCGATGAAGGATCAAGACGGAAATGCGCTGCGCATCGTGGAATTGCCAATGCCTGGTGTGGTGGAATATGACGGCCAGCGTCTCCCGGCTAGCTACGCCAATTTCTACATCGCCAACCGTTGCGTGCTGGTGCCGACGTTCCGGCATGCCAATGATGCAAGGGCTCTGGAGGTGCTCCGTCCTCTGTTCCCGGGGCGGGAGGTCATCGGGATTGATTCAACGGAATTAATCTGGGGGTTAGGCTCCTTCCACTGCATTTCTCAGCAGGAACCCGCCGGGGGGCCGTTGCCGCTGGAGTGAGCAACCTTCGATCGGCGCCTAACCTGTCGGAATTAGACAAAAAACAGTCAAATCTGAAGACTCGGAGTTGGTGTCCACTCGGTGGCGCCATACTTCCTCTGGTAGCGATTGACCCGCGCCCAACCAGAGTTCTTCAATCAGGGATGATTTCCAGTGCGGTCGGATGTCGGTGGATTTTAATCCTCTTGGCGGCGGTCCTTCCTGTTTCGGCCGTATATTTTCCACCCCCGGATGCCGAGGGCGGATGGCGGTGTGCCACCAACGGGCAGTCCGTGATCCGTCGGCGCGCCGGCCTGGACGCTCGTCGGTTGGCTCAAGCCTGGGAGTACAACCAACGCTGTTCCCAGAACGCCGGTCTCCTGGTTGTTCGCCATGGTTGGCTGGCTTGGGAACGTTATGTGGGCCGGGCCAATCGGGAGGCGCGTCCGGATATGGCCTCGACGGGTAAGGCCTACACCAGCATCGCCTGCGGAATGCTCCTTCAAGAATTTCCTGACCGATTTCCCCAGGGTCTCGAAACTCGTGTGTTTACTCCGGAGTTTTTGCCGGAGGCGTTTTCAACGGAGGGTCGTCTGGATGATCCCCGCCGCGCTGATATTACACTCGGTCATTTGTTGTGCATGAGCGGGGGATATACGGGTGAGGGAGGTGCTCCGACAGCGGTGGTGATGGGTCGATCGTTTGCCCTGAAATCCGTCCCGGGACAAGACCTTCGGGATTTGGACGGATCCTCGCTCCGCTGCGCGATGTGGACCAATGCAGGCGGCGGTTACTCCTATTCGTCCCCTGAGCCACATATCGCCTCCATGGTGCTGCGGCGGGTCAGTGGTATGGATCTGCGGGAGTACCTCGATGTGCGTTTGGCTAAGCCCATGGGTTGGGGGGCCTGGAACTACTGCCTCTACCGGGGTGACATCACGTTGCCCCATGCCAATGGCGCGGGCAGCATCGCGGTGGCTGCCACCGATGCCCTGCGTTTTGGCTATTGCTTGTTGCAGAACGGACGTTGGGGACGCCGGCAATTGGTGTCCTCCAACTACATTGCTCAATGCCGCCAGATGTCTCGATTCAATCCGCACAGCCCGTACAGCTTGATGTTCGAACACAATGCCGATGGGCATGTCGCCGGCGCCCCCAGAGATGCCTTTTGGAAGTCCGGAGCCGGTGGCTTTGCCCTGATTGTGGTGCCGTCGCTCGATTTGGTGATCTACAAGATGGGCGGAAATAACGGGCAATATGATCCGACGCTGACCCGGGTTCCGCAGCCTCCTGGAGGCAAGGATCGAGACGATTGGAAGCCTCTCCAAAGCACTCCGTTCCAGGAACCGAGCAATGGAGGGGACGGCGGCATTCGGCGCGTCCTGGAAATGGTCTGCGCTGCGACGATCGATTGATGATTAGGGGAATCGTGTTAGGCGCTTACCAGAAGGCCTCCAGTGTCAGCACCGTTCCGGAACCCATGGAAAGTGGCCGGTTTGAAAACTACGATTTTGCCATGTTCTTGGGAGGGGGCTTCCGGATTAAGCAGCCGCGTTTCTTGGTTCTTCCAATGGCCCCCGAATGCGTTCTAGGCCCAACAGACTAAATCAGGATCCGCTGGGGCAACGAACAAGAAGAGAGCCGATTGATGAGGCGTTGAACTTTTGAAGACGGTCGTTTTCGAACTGACAGGTTTCGTCGGTTTGCACTCCGTTGCTGACAGACCAGACCTGTTGGGTCGGGTGATTGGTGGAGGATAGATTTCTTCGGGCAAGAAATGCGGAGCTTGCGTGAAACGCATTTCTGAATGTCCCAACGCTCTCGGCGGCCGCTCTACCAGCCTCTTGCTGGATGTTCTGGAGGTTCCTGCGAGTTCGAGTGACTCCGGTACCGAACTAAATCGAAGCGGATTACCGACGCAGAGTCCTGCTTTGCAGTGTCGCTGCTGGGTAAACTGTTGTCGCAGCCCTGTGGGAAAGTGGAGTGGTAGGGGAGACTCCGGTGCGAACCATCGGAACGGGCATCGATACAATGCCTCGGTTTGCCGGGGCGCCGTTTTGGGACCCACCGGACACTGTGGCCAGAGCCGGGTTAACCGGATTCAATGGCACTCCACCCGCCGCAAAGAATTGTGAGGCCATCTGACCTTGGACTACGGTCGGAGTGCGTCGAGTCACACCGCGGATTCCTTGCGCCAGTGTCACGGAGACTGCGCAATAAGACAGGGCCATCCAGCAAATAACTCGCATCTCCGTTGGCTACGCTCCAATGACAGGAATGCAAGGATTTTATCTCCCCTGGCCCCTGTCGTTATCCCTTCGCTGCTCAGCCCCTGAATGAGGAGCACTGAAGCCTGAGATTGAATCTAAATGCTCAGGGCAGCAATCGGCGGACGGCGTCGAAGACATTTTTCACCGGCACCCCAGCCATGGCCGCGACCCCCTTGCAAGATTCGTACTCGGGTGCTGCTTGGATGACTTTGCCATTCAGCAAACCCCGTTTGATCTGCACGGTTCCGAAGGGCGTCTTCACCGCGATGTGGTCGCGTTGCAATTTGCGACGTTGAGCCACGGTCCGTCGGACGCCGAATGCCGAAGTTTCCAGCAGCAGAAACTCGGTGAATCGGTCGGCGTCGTCGGGTTCACACAGCAGGGTCAAGAGGACACCGGGTCGCTGCTTCTTCATCTGGATCGGCGTGTGGAAGGCATCCAGAGCTCCTAGCCTCAGGGCTTTGTCCAAGACATGCCCGAGGATCTCCCCGGAAATGTCATCCAAGTTGGTCTCCAACACGGCCACCTGATCGGTTAACCAATCGTGTTTCGCTGAACCGGCAGCGCTTTCGCTCAAGATGGCCCTCAAGACATTGGGGCGAGTCTTGTTGTTTCGGGTCCCCAGTCCGTATCCGATGCGTTGGGCCTTGAGCGATTCCATGGGGCCGAAGGATTCCACAAACTCGGCCAAGAGGGCTGCTCCGGTAGGAGTGACCAGTTCATGGGGTTCTTCGCACTGGGTCACTCCGATACCCCGCGCTCCGAGTATTTCAAGAGTTGCCGTGGTGGGGATGGGGAATCGCCCATGGGCGCAGTTCACAAAGCCGGTGCCTTCGACAACCGGGGCGCTGGTGATACGGGGTTGGCCCAGCAGTTCGAGACAAATCGCGGCCCCGACGATGTCCACGATGGAATCCACTGCCCCCACTTCATGGAAATGGACCGATTCAGGGGGCAGTCCGTGTACCTTGCCCTCGGCCACGGCGACGCGGTGAAACACGGCTATCGACCTCGATTTGACCCAGTCGGATAAGGTGCTGCCTTCGATCAACCCACGGATCATGGCAAAGGTGCGGTCCTCGCTATGCCCATGTTCGTGCCCATGTTCGTGCCCATGTTCGTGCCCATGTTCGTGCCCATGTTCGTGCCCATGCCCGTGCCCATGCCCGTGCCCATGCCCGTGCTCGTGCCCATGCCCGTGCTCGTGCCCATGCCCGTGCTCGTGCTCGTGCCCACAGGCTTCGCCCTCTAGGTGCACGTCGAACTTCACACCCTCGATCGACGACTTGTGCTTCCGGGCCATATGAAGGTGATACCCACCAAGGCCGAGCTTGCGGAGTTCTCGTTCGAGGTCTCGAAATTCCACGCCGAGGTCGAGCATGGCACCGATGAACATGTCACCGCTGATTCCGCTGAAGATGTCCAGATACAGGCTGCGCATCGCCCAAAGAGGATGCCTGTTGGACCGAACAGAATCAGGCAATAAAGCGAGAAGAAGTTGGCGGGATTTAGCCAGTGAACTCGGAGCGGCTACTTTACTTGCCTGCCTGCGGCACCCATTGAGGCGAAGAGTTGCTGGCGCTCTGAGACCGAGACGTCTCGCCACTGGCCCGAGGGCAGGGGACCGAGCTCGAAGGCACCGATGCTCATCCGAACCAACCGAAGGGTGGGATGGCCCACGGCAGCGGTCATTCTTCGCACCTGACGATTTTTGCCTTCGCTGAGTTCGAGGGCGATCCAACAGTCTGGCACTGATTTGCGAAATCGGATCGGCGGATTCCTCGGGGCCAGTTCCGGTTGCGGATCCAACCTCTGAGCGCGCGCCGGTCGGGTGTGGTGGCCTTGGATTAACAAACCGTTCTCCAACGCCCGGAGAGCGGCTTCCTCAGGGATTCTTTCAACCTGGACCCAGTAGGTCCGTCGGTGGCCCGCTTCGGGATCCAAGAGCCGGTGATTCAGTCCCGCTTCGTCACTCAGCAACAGAAGCCCCTCCGAGTCGGCATCCAACCTTCCCAGTGGATAGACCCTCGGTGGAAAACCAAACTCAGCCAGCGTTCGATTGGGTGAACCGTCAGCGGTGAACTGAGATAACACCCCGTAGGGCTTGTTGAAGACAATGAGGCTCAAGGCCGCCTCCAGCCTCCCTCGTTTTTGTTGCGTCCGGTGATTAGGTTCTTGATCCACATCACGGCTCCGACCACCGCTGCGGCCACAACTTTCCAGGCCTTCTTAATGAACAAGATGAGTGGCGCAAAAAGACCGAACTTGGCGGCTGCGGCTGCGGCCCCTCCAAGAACCAGGGCCCCGAGTCCATATTGAGCGATGCGGTCGCCCTGGCGGTATTCGGCATAAGATTCTCCGTCGCCGTACTGGTGACTGCGAAGGATCTCCCGGAACTGCGGCAGCGTTGCGTCCACATGGGAGCGGTCTTCAATTAGGGTGACTTTGGTTACGCCCTTGCGGCCCAAGAGGCGGACGTTGTAGTTCACAAACTTCTCGCCGCCGCTTTCGGCCTCTACGCTCCATTCCAGATTCTTGGTGATGTCATTGTAGTTGGGGGCCACGTGCCAGCCAACGATGCGGATCGGTGGAGTGCCCCGCTCTTGGCGGGCTTCGTTCATCGACTCGCTGCCTTGTTTGTAAGATGCAATGAGTTTGTCGGCATCGAGTTCTTTCTTCTCATCATCCTTCACATAGCCGATCTCCTCGAACTCCAAAATCACCCACCATTCGTCCTGAGTGTGCATCAG
>JBDKKQ010000419.1:0-12246 GCA_039796015.1 Verrucomicrobiota bacterium | reverse complement strand
GAGGGAACCTCGTTGTCACGCCGACACGCCGTCTGGGCCTTGGGGCAGCTGGCGCGACGGGAGGCCGGCTCGGCCACGACCCGCGCCTCACAATCTCTGGTTCCACTCCTCAGCGGACCGGACACCGTCTTGGCACGGTGTGCCGCCCAGACGCTGGCAGAAAACGGGCTCGTGGCTGCACATCCAGCTCTGGTCGCCTTACTGGATTCGCCCGAGATAGGTCGCCGCGCAGTGGCCATCGATGGATTGCGCGTCCTCCGCTCTCACCGCAGCCGGGACCGATTCGAAGCCGAATCTGCAGGTCCTATCCGTCCAGACCCGGGCAGCGCCCAGCGCCTGCCCTTCTCCCTGCAATTTCCATGGAAGGCTTTCCGCCAGGCTGTGCTCATGGATGGTGGGTCGGACCTCTTCCTCAGATCGATGGCCGAACGCTGCCTGCGCAATGAACGCGCCGAGCGCGGCGAGTCCCGAAGTGCTCTGGCCGAGGCGGCCTCCGATGCCGACCCGCGAATCCGGGAACTGGCCGTCGGTGCGATCCGTTGGATCCGTAAGGAAGAGCCGACTTTCTCAGGAGAATCTTCGGAAGACCTCCTGCGATTTCTTGCTGACAGTCATCCGGCGGTGGTCACGGCCGCCGCCCGAACGCTCTATGACGTCCCGTGCGTCGAAGGCCTGCCGGCACTGGCCCAGTTCATCACCCGAGTGGATTGCCCCACGAATTTGCTCACGCGAGTCATCCAAAGCTGCCTCCGTCTCGGCGCACCGCAGCATGCCCAGCAATTGGCCCAGTTGGCCAAACGCCGGGATGCACCCAATTTCGCCCGCATCAGGGCTCTGGAAGCGTTGGCCGACTGGGGGCAACCGCCACAATTGGACCCGGTGGTGGGTTTATGGCGACCGGCATTTGGTGGGGCTGCTCCGTTCGAACTGAAGTTTCCTATCGAAGCCAACCCAACCGGCGAAGGCTCCCTACGCAGTCGAGGAGAAGAACCCCTTTCTCCGATCCAACCCAGTCCGAAGAAGGCACCGCCCGCTCCATCGAACCCGCTGCTGGCCGCCGCCCTCGAAGCCACCAGCGGCCGGGGCACGGCTGCGATGCCCTTGCCTCAACTCCCCTCGGATCTAGGGCGTTCACTCGACTTTGCCGAAGCTCAGACCTTTAAACGCAACACCGAAGCCGCCAAACGGGCCTTCCTCCGGGTGGCCGGAGAAATCATGAACCCGGAAACTCCCGACGAATACGGGCTGCGTCTGGGGGGTGATCCTTCGTCGATGGAGGTGCAATTGGCAGTGGTGGCCACCGCCTTGAAACTCCGGACGCGAGAATCAAGCACGCCGCTCTTCGATCTATTCCTCCGAACCTCGACACCTGTAAAAATCCGCCGTGCCATCGTGGAGACCCTGGCCGAACTGCGGGCCGGTCAGGCCGACGACGTGCTCCGCATCGCCCTCAAAGACCCTGAACTCCAATCCGCCGCCCTGCCCTACTTGGACCGACTCGCTGCCGGGGCCGAGTCGACAACCCTGCTCTCGAATCTCGTGCAGCGGGCCACCTCGGGAAATTCCCTAAAGACCGCGCAAATCGCCCTGACAGTGCTGGGCACGCTCGATCACGAGTCCGTACTTCCGGTGTTGGGTGAGGCCATCGAACGTTGGAAAACCGGAAAACTCCCCCCAGAACTCGAACTGGATCTCCGGGAAGCGGTGGCCCGGACCTCCCTCTCCAACGCCCTCCCGCCCAGAGTGGCCGAGCCCGGATCCACAAACTCCCTCGCCGCCTTCCGGGCCTGTTTGCTCGGGGGAGACGCATCGCGAGGCCGAAAGGTGTTTCGCGAACACCCCACCGCGCAGTGTCTTCGCTGTCATCAGGTCGCCAACGACGGGGGCACGGTGGGCCCCAAACTGGACGGCATCGGAGGCCGGCAAAGCCGTGAGTACCTGTTGGAAAGCATCGTCTGGCCCAATCAAAAAATCGCGCCTCAGTTCGAGACCGTGGCCTTAACCCTCCAGGACGGAACCCAGATCGGCGGTACCGTCAAAGGCGAGTCGGAGGGCCTACTTTCCCTTGAAACCACGACCGACGAAGGCACGTTGATGGTCCGAAAGATCCCCCTGGGAGACATCGCCCGACGGGAACGCGGCCCCAGTGCCATGCCGGAGGGCTTGGCGGCAGCACTCACCTCCCGCGAGTTGCGTGATCTGATCGAATACCTGGCCACCCTCCGATAACCTCGGAACCACGTTCTCACATCCCACTGCCCCAAGTGGGATGCTCAGGTTCGATTAAGCCGGCACCACCGCACGAACCCGGAGCAGACGCAGGCTATTGAGGACGACCAACACCGTGCTTCCCTCATGCACCGCCACACCGACTGACAAGGGGAGGCGCGACAAGGTCAGCGATACCACCGCCATGACCAAGATAGTCCCCAATGAAAGAGCGATATTCTGGCGGATGATACGGCGGGACTGGACACTCAATTCACGGGCCACCAGAAAGTTCTCCAACCGGTCATTGATGAGAACCACCTCGGCCTGCTCGATGGCAGCGTCAGAACCCCGGGCGCCCATGGCAATACCCACATCGGCGGCCACCAGACACGGCGCGTCATTCACTCCATCGCCGATCATCGCCACTCCATGGCCCTGCTGCTGGAATTCCCGTATGGCCGCGACCTTGTCCTCCGGCTTGAGCGCCGCTCGCACCTCATCCACACCCGCGGCTGCACCCATTTCCTGAGCCGGTGCCAACCGATCGCCAGTGAGCATCACTGTGCGGAGCCCGGCCGCACGCAGTTGTCCCACGACGGCTTTGGAACTGGCGCGCAGGGCATCTTTGAGCACCAAACGCGCCAAAAGACCGGGCCCGGCAATCCACGTTTCCGAGGCTTTCTCCACCGGAGGAGGCAGGGGCACGGAGGGGAGTCCTGACAGGTGGGACACGAAATCGCGGTTGCCCAGAAACATTTGCCGCCCGCGCCATTGGCCCGAGAGTCCTTGGCCTGCCACGGTTTCGGTGCCCTCCACGCTCTCCGCTAAAATCCCCCGACTGTCGGCCCAGCGGGCAATGGATCGCGAGACCGGATGATTAGAGACCCGGGCCAGCGCCGAAGCAGCCTCGGACGCCTCAATTTCGGTGCCCGCCAGAACTTCGATACGCTCCAAGATCAAACGGCCTTCGGTGAGGGTTCCGGTCTTGTCAAACGCCACCACCTGAATCCCTGCCAAATTTTCGATGGCGGCCCCACCGCGAAAGAGGATGCCACGTCGGGCACCCGAAGCGATGGCCGAAAGGATGGCCGACGGCACCGACAAGACGAGGGCGCACGGCGACAGCACCACGAGGAGCGTCATGGCTCGATAGAAAGCACTGAACTCATCTCCCTTATCAAAGAAAGGAGGGCGACCGGCCCAATGCCATTGATACAAAAACGTGATCAGGCACGCGGACAAGACCAAGACCGTATACGTCGTCCCGAAGCGATCGGTGAGGCGCTGAGAGGGCGACTTCAGGTGCCGCGCCTCATTGATGAGATTCAAGATGCGGTGAAGGGCGCTATCACCGACCGGACGCAAGACGCGCCCCTCCAAAACGCCCCACAAATTGAGGGTGCCTCCCATCACCGAATCGCTCGGGGCCTTAGGCACGGCCTCCGATTCCCCCGTCAGAGAGGATTCGTCGCAGGCGCTCTGACCTCGCAGCACCACCAAGTCTACCGGTGCCAGTTCGCCGGCGGTGACCCGAATCACATCTCCCAGTTTGAGGGTCTCTACAGCCACCACACTTTCGGAGTCGCCGACCAAGAGTCTTGCGGTTTTCGGGGCGCTCTTCAGAAGTGCATCGATTTCACGACGGGTCCGACCTGCGGCAAAACTCTCCATCGCTGAAGACGCCGAGAAAAGAAACAACAACAAGGCGGCCTCCCCCAACGCACCCACGGCCACCGAGCCGGGCACCACCAGAATCATCAGGAAGTGCGTGTCGAAGTGCAGCCGACGGAGGTCGATCCACACTTCCCGAGTCAGGTCCCATCCCCCGAAAAGGAATGCGAACATGAAGGCGGCGGTAGATACCGTCGGCCACCGACTTGCCAGTGCCCAACCCAGGGTCCCGAGCAACAGGCAAAGTCCCGACCGAACCGCCATCGTCTTCCAAGCGTGGATAGAGGAGTCGGAGGGATTCACGGAATTGGACCCAAAAGGAAGGTACTACTCCTTCTTGATCGCTTTCTTTCGTACGGCCGGAGGCTTGACCTGTGCGGCATCGGCCCACAAGCCCTCGATGTCGTAATGCGCACGCACATCGGCCTTCATGATGTGGACGATGACGTCAAAGAAATCGGCGACAATCCAATTGGACTGCGCAGAGCCTTCGGTGTGCACCGGTTTCAGTTCATGCTCCTTGCGAAGACCATCGAGAATCTCATTCTCGATAGCACGCAGGTGCGGCTCACTGCTGCCGGTGGCGATCACGAAGAAGTCGGTCACGGTAGATACCTCCCGGACGTCCAGCACGATCAGATTTTCTGCCTTCTTGTTGTCGGCCAACGCCCTGCAGGCGAGAGCCAGCTGTTTCGAATCCATCTCGGCCAACATCACCCGAAACAAGCCCCGAAGAAAGACGATTTCCGAAATCGAGCAGCAGGACCCCTGCTTTAATTCAGGATCAAGGCCCCTTCACCGAGAGTTCGCGGTCGTTTGGACGCACTGGAACGGTCTGTTGCCGCCCGCCTGGCCAACGAATACGAAGCTCGGTGGCAGGCTGCGGCACAGCGAGCACCAGAACCCATCCGTCCTGCCCGCCCGAACCCGACCCCGCCAAGACCGTCTTCACCGCTCCATCGGTACCGTCGGCGTATCGGAGGCGCAGTTGGGCTCCGATTCCGGACGGGTTGGCGACGGATCCTTGAAGACGAACGCGCAGACCCGGCGTAGCTCGAGTGTTGCGGTACAGGCGGGTAGGCCCCTGATTCTGCGAAATAGCCACATCCAACCGACCGTCCTGATCCACATCCAGCACCGTCACACCGCGCTGATCACCCTCGGCGTGAATTCCGGATTCCGCGGGCCGAACCGCACGAAATTCTCCCGCGCCGATGCCGCGCAGCCAAAGGCCACGCCCATTGTCGTCGCGACTCATAGGGCTGACGCGCTCAGTCCGATTCTGGGCCAGCAGCAAATCCTCTCGCCCGTCTCCGTCAAAATCGGCCACGGCGATGGCGAAGACCGGAGACTCTTGCGCCTCTCGCGGCAACGAGCGCCGCTCAAACCGCCCTCCGCGATTCAGGAAAATAGCCGATTCGAACTCGGTAACCTCCAGTCGACGCACGGCCCCCACCCTGCCCTCCAAAATTGCTGACTCCGTCGCCTCGCCAAAGGCCCGGTGGGTAGGAAAACGCTGCGGAAGGTCCGGAAAGACCGTCGCCAACCAATTGCGATCGCGGAACGGACGGCGAACTCCCTGACGTTCCCACACTTCCATTACCTGCAAGGTTCCCTCTCCCAACCATTCCCCAAAAACGAGGCCCATGCGGGCCGGTTGAACCAACTCGTATTCGGTGTTCCGCCCCACATTGCCCGCCACCAAATCCACGCGGCCATCGCCATCGAGATCACCCACGGCCAGACAGTTCCAAAGACCGGTCTGGTTCTTGAGGCCCCACGACTCGGAGACGTCCTCAAAGCGACCACCCTGATTGAGAAAACACCGCAGAGATCCCCACTCTAGGGAAAGCACCAAATCGCTGTCGCCATCGTTGTCGATATCCACGAACACCGCCCCACTCACCCGCCCCAAATTGCGGAATGGCACGCTCCAGTCGTCGGCCACCACCAGGGTTCCGTGATCGTTCCTCAGGCACACAGAAGACGCTGCTTCGGGAAACCGCCCTGGCATCCCTCGGCCGGCGACAAACCCATCGAGGTCGCCGTCCTGATCCATGTCTGCCAGCACAATGGCTCCCATGCTGAAGAGACCCACCGGAAGCATCGTCGGTGCGACCGTCGGTGAAAAAACCTGGATCTGGCTGGGCTCCTTGCCTGCGGATTCCTCGTTGGAGATCCCCACCAAAAATTGGTGATTACCCAAGCCATTGTCCCACCCGACCAGCGAGGTGTGATCACCCGAAGCGGCCCCCGCACCGTCCAATCGCACCAGCGACCGGCCTTGCTGATTAACAAAGACACTCAGGCGTCCCCCCCGCCCGGCTCCAACCAACAAGTCCTCCCAGCCATCCCCATTAAAATCGTACGCGCTGACCACTGGCCCGCCGCGACTCGGGCGATGAGGCAATCCCGGTTGCCGAGCCCAGTCATCGAACGGGGCCTCGGTGTGAATCGGCTGCGGCCAGCCCTCCCACTCGATGAATTGTGGTGCCGGCCGTGTGGGTGGCTTTTCGGCGGAGTCACCAGTGAATGGCGGTTCCACAATCTGATACTGGCGATTGGCCTCGAGGCCCTGGAATCGACTCACCGCTCCGCTCCGCCATCGCACCTCCAAAGAGTGTTTTGACCCACTCGCACCCAAGGCTGCAAAGACCCGTTCCGAAGGCTCCCCGGAGAGGTAACGGCCACCGGCGATGATCTCCTGCGACTGGGTCATCCCCCCGCTCGTCCACAGCAACCGTGAACCAATACCTTGCCGATTGGCCCCACGCCCCTGGAGTCGAACGACCACCCGCGGTGCCACTGCATTGTTGCGATACAACTGAGCCGGAGCATTGAAGCCGTTCACCACCACGTCTAAATCTCCGTCGCCATCCAGATCGGCCAGGGCCATTCCGTGCGCCACCTCGGTCGCGGCGAATCCCCAGGCCTCGCCGGCGGGTTCAAACCGTCCGGACCCGAGGTTTCGAAACGCCGCGTTCGGGGTCCGCCACTGCGGATAGAACTGTCGGTGGCGGCGCACTTGCTCGGGGGTCCACTTACGCCGGTGAAAGGCCTCGGGAGCGTCTTGGTCGAGCACATCCTGGTCGAACCCGTTGGTGATGAGCAGGTCTTCGTGCCCATCGAGATCCACGTCGATAAAGGCAGGACACCAAGACCAATCGGTGGCCGCGACTCCGGCCATGAGGGCCGTCTCGACATAACTCTCTTGGCCCCGTCCCAAGAACAATGAGTTTCGATTGAACACCGGGCGAACCTCCACAGGCTCAGGAGGGGTGGAGCCGGGCCCGCCGCGGCCGGCATGCCGCATCCGGGTCGCTGAATCTCGGGCCAGCATGTCCACGATGAGGACGTCATCTTGTCCGTCGCGGTCAACGTCAGCCACATCGAGTCCCATCGACGAACGGCTCCCGTGCCTCACAGCATCGGTCGCTAGGGCTCGGAAGGTGCCCCGACCCGTATTGATCCAGAAACGGTCCGGCGAACCATTGTCATTGGAGACGATCAGATCCGGAAACCGGTCGCCGTTGAGATCCCGAAATTGAACTCCCAATCCCCAGTCCCTGGGCGGGTCCATTGGTTTTCCTTGATCATCCAGAAACGTCCCCGGGACGTGGGTCAACAGCGTGAAGTGGCCACCGCCATCGTTGCGATACAAGCCATCGGACTCGGGCAACTCCACAACCTCGCCCTCAGGCCCCACCCGGAAACGACCCAACCAGCGCGGATGGGTTGCCGGCTGCCCATTCACCTGAGAAATGCGGGGAACACCCCCTACGTGGGCGATGCTCACCTGCACCGTGGGGTCCGCCAAGGCGACCATGTCGCTGTAGTGGGCGCAGTACAGGTCGAGGTCGCCATCACCATCGATGTCAGCCAAAGCCATCGACATGGGCGTAGCCGATCGCGACAACCCCGAATCGGTCACCTCAGAAAAAACCCCCTTTCCCGAATTCAGAAAAAGCCGGGTCCCCGAAGCGACGCCATTGACCAATAAGTCCAAATCCCCGTCACCCTCCACATCCACCAACACGGCTCCCGTGGACAATTGATCTGGGCAAGCGGCCGCCCCGATCGTCTCTTCCTCAAAACGGAAATCCCCGCGATTTCGAAACAATCGATTGGGACCTTGGAGCGCACACAAATAAATATCCGGTCGTCCGTCCCCATCGACATCGCCGATGGCCAGCCCGGATCCATTGTTGGCCACCGCATTGGTCAGAAAGGCGTCGCCTGCCAGACGATTGGTGAAATTTAACCCGGTCTGCGGAGAATCGAGTCCTGTGAAGCCAGCGGTGCCTCCCGGCCCTGGCTTCAGGAACTGGGACTGAATCTCGGTTGCTGCGTTGGTTGCAGGAGAGGTCACCTCCGCCCTCAGCGCGAGGGTGCTCCAGATCCCGACAGCAACGGCGAAAACAGCGGCCGCCGGGCGAGGAAACATCGACTTGATGCAAAAAAGCAGGGTAAACACAGGGAAACGCCTCTGAGGCTCACCCTCTGCACTGACAGGGTCAAGCCGAGGGATTTACAGTGGAGGGGTTTTGACGGCGGACCCTGAGAACGGTCGGCACCTAGGCTCGCAGGAAGGGCGCAGTGCGACTTTCGGGCACCGAGGCCACGTGGTCTGGTGGACCGGCCGCCATAATTTGTCCGCCCTGATCTCCGGATTCTGGGCCCAGATCAATCAACCAATCCACACAGCGCAACAGCTCCATGTGGTGCTCAATGAGAACCACCGAATGACCCTGATCGACCAGGCGCTGAAACACCATCAGCAAGATCCTCACATCTTCTAAATGCAGGCCTGTGGTCGGTTCATCAAACAGAAAGAGGGTCGGCTTCAATCCGCCCATTGCTCCCGATCCCACTGCTGGCCCCGATGCGGCTCGACGCCGAGAAACCGGGGGCGACACTGGCGCAGAGGGCGCAGTAGACGCTGCCGCCGGAGTGGCGGCCAGGTGACTGACGAGCTTAAGTCTCTGACTCTCGCCGCCCGACAGCGTATTGAGCGGTTGCCCGAGCCGAAGATAACCCAAGCCCACCTCGGTCAAGAGAGAGAACTTCATCAGGGCCCGACGCGCAGACTTGGAATCCGGGAAGGCAGCCAAGAAGCGCACCGCCTCCTCAACCGTCGCATCCAGAATGTCGGAGATCGACAGGGCCGAGAGACCCAAACCGTCGGGAGGGGCCACCTTCACAGCAGCCACCCGAGCCTGATATCGGCAACCGCCGCACGCCGCGCAGCGGATGAGCACATCGCTCAAGAATTGCATTTCGATCTTCTCAAAACCGGCTCCTCGACAGGTCTCACATTGGCCGCGCTTAGAATTAAAACTGAAGCAGCCGGCCGGCATTTCGTTGGCTAGCGCCTCAGGACTGGCCGCATAGAAATCGCGGATGTCGTCAAAAGCCCCAATGTATACGGCCGGATTGGACCTCGGAGTGCGACCCAAGAGAGACTGATCTACCAGCACTACCGCTCCCAGGTGTTCAGCCCCCTCCAACTCCGCCGAGAGCAAGGCCGACTGGGCCTCTCCGATCGATTCGCTGTCGACTTCTTCTTCGAGGCTTGTAGTCGGATCCCCCGAGTTGAGCCGGGCCTCCAACAAGGGCAACAAGATCTCCCGGATTAACGTGGTCTTGCCCGAGCCGCTCACTCCACTAACTCCCACCAAACGCCCCAACGGCACCGTGACAGTAAGGTCTTTGAGGCAATGGGCCGTCGCATGGCGAATCACCAGCGCAGAAATGGTGGCTGGGTATCGGATCGTCGGCAGGGCCTCCCGCAGCACGCCGAGGTTTGCGCGCGCCGATTCCGGCACCGTGCTGCGAGAGGTGGCTTTCGTGGCGCCTTTCACAACGCCGATGTACGGCAAAGGAACCGGCCGCAGGCGGGACTCTCCGACGCTACGACGCCCGGACAAGTAATCGCCCGTCAGCGAACCCACAGCCGACTCCAAGGCCCGGGGCGACCCTTGAAACAGCACATGCCCCCCTTGGGCTCCCTGCCCGGGACCGATATCCACAATCTGGTCAGCTGCACGCATCACCTCGGGTTCGTGCTCCACCACAACCACCGTGTTGCCGGCATCCCGGAGCGTCTGGAGCACGCGAATCAACCGTTGGCTGTCGCGCGGGTGTAAACCAACACTCGGTTCATCCAGGACATAGAGCGTGTTAACCAAGCGCGTCCCCAGGCAGGTCGTCAGGTTGACCCGTGCTGTCTCTCCGCCACTCAAAGTGCGGGTGGTCCGATCTACGGTCAGGTAACCCAATCCGACCGACTCCAGGTAAGCCAAGCGGGCTCGCACCTCAGCGAAGACCAAGCCAATGGGATCCTTCGACGGCAGATTCAAGGTCTGGGCGGCCCCCTCCAGAAGGCCCAGTGCCTCTCGAATTGGCAGACCGTAGAAGCCGGCCAAGTCTAGCGATCGGGATTGACCCGGAGGAGTCCAACGGAAGGCCAATGCCTCAGGACGCAAGCGACGGCCCTGGCACTCGGAGCACGTTTGATAGCTTCGGTACCGCGACAGCATCACCCGCACGTGCATCTTATAGGCCTTGCTCTCCAACCAGCGGAAGTAACCCCTCACCCCGTACCATTTGTTCGGCCACGACTTCTCAGGATCCTTGGGATCGTAGTCGGATTCCCCGTCCATGACCCAGCGCTGTTGCTCCTCGGACATTTCTCGAAACGGCACCCGGGTCGGAATGCCCGCACTGCGGACCTTGCGCATCATGTCGTTCTGACACTCCATTCCCATGCCGGTCTGCCAGGGCTTCACCACTCCCCCTTCAATGGACTTTGAGGTATCCGGGATAGCCAGTGTGGGATCGATAGAGATGATACGTCCGAACCCCTTGCACGCGGGACAGGCACCCAGCGGATGATTGAAAGAAAACAGGGCCGGCTTGGCCTCGGGGGCGTCCAGATTACAGCTCGCGCAATGAAGTTTCTGGGAGAACGGGTGAGGTGAGACCGCCGCGGTCCCTTGAAAACTCCAGACCGACAAGTGTCCCTGACCGTAGCGGTAAGCCGTCTCACAGGCTTCACGAAAGCGATTGCGTTGTCCGGGTTCCAACCGCAACCGATCTGCGATAATCTGAACGCTGCCCGCACCCGGTTTCACCGTACTCAAACCGTCTTCCAGTCGCAGGACCTGGCCGTCGATCACCATCCGTTGGAACCCCTGCTGGGTCATCAATTGGAACTGCTCGGCCAACCCCATCTTTTCGGAGAGCGGCAACTCGAAGGTGACCAACGCATCGGCAGTGCGATCGCCGGACCATTGGCCCGCCTCCACCCGTTGCAACACCGTCTCCCAGACACGATCCGGAGGCTCAGCATGGACCGTGTTTCCGCACTGACGGCAATGGGGGCGGGCGATGTGAGGCCACACCACCTTCATGTGGTCGCAAATCTCCGTCATGGTCCCCACCGTACTGCGCGTGGAACGGACGGAATTGCACTGCTCAATAGCGATCGCCGGCGGAATATTCTCAATCCGATCCACCGCAGGCTTATCCATCCGGTCGAAGAACTGACGAGCGTAGGGCGAGAACGTCTCGATATAGCGCCGCTGCCCCTCGGCATAGAGGGTGTCGAAGGCCAGCGAGCTTTTGCCGGATCCGCTGAGACCTGTCACCACGATCCACTGCCCCAGAGGCAGATCGAGATCGAAACCCTTCAGATTATTCTGACGCACCCCGCGCAACCGGATGCAGAAAGCCGAGTCGACACTCGTCGGCGAAGGAGACGGAATTAAATCCGGAGCCGGAATCGCCGTGCGCGGTGTTTTCGAACCAGATCCGTTCATCAAGGCAGCCAACCTATGACCGCCCCTCCGCGAGTCAATCCACACATCCTTTTTTGGTACTGTGAGAGTAGAAAAGAGAGGAGACGCAGCGGACTGCGTCCCTCGTGCCGTCACTGCCTTGCTACTTCAGGCCGGAATCTCGTCGGCGCAGAAGAACCGCTTCACCTCGATCTCAGCATTCTCCACCGAGTCGGACGCATGAGCGATGTTGAGCATATTCGACTCACCGAGATCACCGCGGATGGTGCCCTTATCCGCCTTGCGACTGTCGGTCGGCCCGAGAAGGTCACGCACCGTCACCACGGCATTGTCGCCATTCATGATCAAAGCCAGCACTGGCTCGGACTTCATGAACTGGACGATCTCCGGGAAAAAGGGCTTGTCGGTCAGGTGAGAGTAGTGCTCAGCCAGCAGCACATCGGTTAAACGAAGAACCTTCGCCGCCTGAATGCGGAGACCAGCCTTCTGAATACGACCGATCACCTCACCGGCGAGGTTCTTTTGCATGCAATCCGGCTTACAGAGAATCAACGTGCGTTCCATG
>JBDKKQ010000418.1:0-2633 GCA_039796015.1 Verrucomicrobiota bacterium | reverse complement strand
AACTTGGACCATGTGATCCCGCGGGATCGAGGAGGGCCGACGACGTGGGAAAACATCGTCTGCTCCTGCATCCCCTGCAACACGCGCAAGGCCAACCGAACTCCGGCCGAGGCCCGCATGGGTTTGGTGCGTAAGCCCAAGCGACCCAAGTGGAGACCCTTCGTGCAGGTGAGCTTTGGTGCAACCATGCCCGACAGTTGGCGGCATTTTCTGGATGTCGCTTATTGGAATGTCGAACTGGGTTCCGAAGTCGGCTGAGCCGGACCGCTCGGAGATCGGTCCCTACCTGGGAAGTCCTCGGACTGCATCCGGGTAGCCAAAAAGTCCACCTCACCTGAGCACCTCCGAGGTGGGGCGATCTCTCCGAAAGCGCCAGGTCGGCAGACACGGACCGCGCGGAGATCGGCTCCTACCTGGGGAGCGTGTTCGGACTGCCTTTGGAGGCCTACCACTGCCTTAGCCGAAACGCTTCCAGTGGATCTCGGTTCAGCGACGCCACAAGGCCATCAGCGTGAACAAAGCCACAGCGGCGGCATAAGCTGTGATGCCCATACCCACCGCCTGGGCTACCCCACTCGATTCGGCAAAGACCAACAGCGCCAGCCCCGGCATGAGCGTCAGCAATGATTCGGCCAGGAAACACAGAGCGGGCAATGGCCTCGATGTCTGGTCAAGTCGCTCAGACATCCAGAGCCGGTACTGCCATTCTCCCATCGACCTCATAATCCAGGCGCTCTGGAAATTCCGAGCTGCAACCAAGGCGCTCGTAGTGGTCACGGCGATCGCCAAACTCGGAAAACACCCGATCCCTAAGGAGGCTAGGGCATTGATGGGGATACCCCAGCGCCACCCCAGACGCCGAGCCAAGGGGTTGCCCTCTAGCGCCAGATTGGGCGTGGCGATGTAGGTGGAGATCAAATCTGCCGCGCGGCCCACGAGCGACAGTCCAGCAAACAGCCACCAGGGCCCTGAGCCCGGCACAACGAACTCGGCGACAGGCAGAGTCACTGCTTGCCGTAGATGGCATCCGGGGTTTGGAGCTGCGCTTCAGTCACCGTCCAAGTGGTCGCGCCGCCCTCGATGCTCCGGAAGAAGCAGGATTGGTAGCCCTCATGACAGGCTGCACCGGTCTGCTCCACTTGAATAAGCAAGGTGTCGCCATCGCAGTCGAAGGCGATGTCCTTGACCACCTGGACATGCCCGCTGGACTCGCCCTTCATCCAGAACTTCTGACGCGACCGGCTCCAAAAGAAGGTCCGACCCGTCTCGATCGTTTTCTCGAGCGAGGCCCGATTCATCCACGCCATCATCAGGACGCGACCGGTGGACTGCTCTTGGATGATGGCCGGGATCAGTCCATCCGCGGTCCATTTAAGTCGGTCGTAAAAGCTCATGCCGTGGCCCGAGGATGGAAAGGACCGCCCGGATTGTAAACCGGCCGAACGGTCGATTTTGGCCCGATCCGGTTCAGCCGGAACGATTCCGTTGGGAGGAAAGGGATGGCGTTGCGGATTCTTTCGCAAGACGAGGCGAGAGCGAGGCGCGGGCCGATTGAAGGCCCGTAACGAGGGAACAACGAAGCCCTTGCGGAAGAAGGCGCAGCCAGCGCGACCGATCCAATGGAATCGTTCCGGTTTAATCCAAGCCGCAAGCCTGCTTAGCACGGGCGAGGGTCTTCTGGGCCTTGGCGCGGGCCTTTACTGCTCCGGCTCTGAGGATTTCCCGAACGTCATCGGGCCGCGACGCCAGTTCGGCCCGTCGCTCGCGAAAGGCAGCAAAGTGCTTCCAGTACTCCTCGAAGAGGCCTTTCTTGAGATCCCCGTAGCCCACGCCACCGGCCCGCAGGCGATTTTCCCAATCGGCGGCCACCTCCGGCGGAGCGACCAAGCGCAACAGCTGAATGGCGATGTTCTTATCAGCATCCGGCTTGGGCTCGGCCGGTGAACGGCTGTCCATCTGCATGGACATGAACCGCTTGCGCAGCGACTTCTCGTCGCCACTGAGCTCCAGAGTGTTGCCGTAGCTCTTGCTCATCTTCTGGCCATCGGTGCCCGGTACCACGGCGACGGATTCTTGGATGCGAGGTTCCGGGATGACGAAGGTGTCGCCGTAGATGTGATTGAACTTGATGGCGATATCCCGGGTGACTTCGAGGTGCTGCTTCTGGTCTTTGCCCACCGGCACCACTTGGGTGTCGTACAAGAGAATGTCGGCGGCCATGAGCACGGGGTAAGCAAAAAGGCCGTGGTTGACCGCACCCACGTCGCCGTCGGCGAGCTTGGCCACCTTGTCCTTGTAGCTGTGGCAGCGCTCGAGCAAGCCCATGGG
The DNA here is from genome assembly GCA_039796015.1 of Verrucomicrobiota bacterium. Lineage (GTDB taxonomy): Bacteria > Verrucomicrobiota > Verrucomicrobiia > Limisphaerales > UBA9464 > SXXZ01. The sequence goes on along the minus strand of JBDKKQ010000418.1, from coordinate 305 downwards.
CGTCACCGTGCTCAGGAGCCAGGCCAGTTCGGTGTGCTCGGGCGTATCAGACTGTTTCCAGAACACGCAGCGATCGGGATTGAGCCCGGCCGCCAGCCAATCCAGCGCCACGTCCAGCGTGTACTGCCGACGCTTCGCCGCGTCGGTCAGCGACGTCATGGAATGGTAGTCGGCGATAAAGTAATAGGCCTCGCCTTGCTCCTGAAGGCCGATGGCCGGGAGCATGGCTCCGAAATAATTGCCCAGGTGCAGGGCGCCGCTCGGCTGAATGCCAGTGAGAACGCGCATGAGCGCAGAGGTTGCGG
>JBDKKQ010000417.1:0-4940 GCA_039796015.1 Verrucomicrobiota bacterium | reverse complement strand
CAGCGCTGGGATCACCAACCCGCAGAGCGCTCAGGCATGAAAGCCAGGCGCTCGCACGCGCTTTTCCTCATAGCTCATTCCCAGTTCACCCCAAGTTAGCCATGAAATTCCCCGAATACCCCCAAGCTGAAAGAAGTCGCCACTTGGGCCGCCGATCCCGCCATCGTCGGGGCCATCAAGACCCAGAACGCGAGCCTCCCCGCTGGCTTTGCGGACATGACCCAAGACAAATGGAAGACCCTCACGGTGCTGGACCCCTTCGTCCGCCAGTTCTCCAGGAACCCCGTCGCCGCCCTACTCAAGGCCAAACAGAGCGACGTGGTCTCGGAAGCCTTCGTGTCTGACGCGAACGGCCTGAAGATCGCCTTCCTCTCCAAGACCAGCGGTTGGTCGCACAAGGGCAAGGCCAAGCACGACGAGCCGATGGCCGGTAAAACCTGGCAAGGCCCCGCGGAGGTCGATGAATCCACCGGCCTGCAACAGGTGCAAGTAGCCGTGCCCGTGCTTGATGGCGGCAAACCCATCGGCTCGCTTGTCGTGGGCTTGAGTCTGGCCAAACTCGGCAACTAATTCGGCAACTCCCGTCCGCCCATGAGCCACATTCGCCATCGAAGCATCCTGACCCGGCTGCTGGTCTTTGCCGGGGTGGCTTTTGGGCACGGGGTTACTCACCTAGGTGGCTTTCTGGCACACCCCGAGCCAGTCGCAGGTGGCCGCCACCGCGCTGACCAACGAGGCCGGAGTGGGCTTTGCCGTCGTCGCCGACGAAGTGCGTAACCTCGCGTAACGGGCCGCTGAAGACGCGCGCGCCAGCACCGAGAGTGTCAAAGCCGCGCTGGCCAAGAGTAACCATGGGACGGCCCTGAGCCGACGGGTTTCAGAGGACTCGGGCGGCTTGCAGACCCAACTTCAAGAGGTGGACCAACTCGTCGGTCGGATTGCCGACGGTTCCCGGGAACAGTCGGAGAGTCTGGAGCAGCTCGATACTGCGTCTAGCTCCAGGCAAAGTGCGTCCGAACGCTCCGTGCTAAGTGCCGAGGAAGGCGCAACGGCTGCCGCGGCGCTCGACGCGGAAGCCGCCAAACTGGACCACATCGTGGAGGAAGTCCGGCAGTTGGTGGGCGGTCGCAGCGCGTCCGCAGTGCCGACCGCGCCGCCGACGGGCCGCGAAACTCCTACCGCGCCGGTTCCTACGCCCCGCCCCGCACCCAAGCGCACACGCCCCCAGCCCCTTGCCCGCGGCGTGACGTCCTCCCCGTTGCAAGCGACCGCAAGCGGCAACGGCAACGGCAAGGGCTTCACCGATTTCTAGGCCCAGCGAAAGCGGCGCACCTTGGTTCCGACGCCACCGGAGCGCACCCGTGGTTTCCTGCTATCGGGCGGCTCCCCGTCGTCGCACAGATGAATCGCGAGTTGTCTTCCCGACGGGTCTGCGGTTAATTGGCCGCACGCTATGACTCGCCAACAAGTGCTCGACCAATACTTCATGGACGCGCGGCACAAGCTCATTGACCTCGCCGCCTTCCTCGACCGCGTGGACCGCTCCGAGGGCGACGCCGACTTCCGCCTCGACGCTTTTCGCACCGCGCTGAAGCACCTGGCCGAGAAGAAGCCCCACCGCGCCAAACGCGTCCTCCTCTCCTTCAGCGACCCGACGATGAAGCCGCTCGCGAAGGCGACGGTGAAGGGAGCGGCTGGGGCGTGGCCGGGTGAATCCGCTACGAAGAAGGGGTAGTTGTTCGATAGCGAGAGACGTGCAGTCTGAAATACCCATATGAAATCCAAGGATTGTTGGCTCGTTCGGGCGGGAGACGGGAATCATCTCATCGAGTCATTTACCAAAGGGCATGTGCTCATCGGTTGGGCTGGAGTCGGAAACCTCAGCGACTTTACCTCCAAGGATGCCTTGAAGAAACGCTATGCGGAGGTCCATCCCGACGAGCCGCAAGGCAAGGTCAACAACGCGGTTTCCATGCTCTGGAAGTTTTGTCGGGAACTGAAGCAAGGCGACAACATCCTGACCTACGACAGGTCGCGTCGCGAATACCTCTACGGAGAAATCACTTCGGAATATCGCTACCAGCCGAAACTGAACGCAGACCATCCGCATGAACGGGCCGTCAAATGGACCAAACACATCGGCCGCGACGCCCTGAAACTTTCTTCTCGGAACTCACTCGGCACCGTTCTCACCCTGTCTTGGGTGAATGAAGAGGTCCAGGATGACCTTGCCAATGCTCCCGCAGCATCCGAGACCGCAGCCCAAGTCACCGAAAGTGTTGAGAAGCTCCAGAAGGAGGAATTCACCCTCATCAAGAAGGACACTATCGAGAAGAGCTTCGAGTTGATTAAGGATCGCATCGCTGCTCTCTCGGAAGATGAATTGCCTCAGTTGGTCGCCGCTGTCCTGCGGGCAATGAATTTCAAGACGAAGGTTTCGGGACCAGGGTCTGACCGGGGCGTGGATGTTTTGGCATCACCGGATGGACTTGGACTGACCGAGCCACGGATTAAAGTTGAGGTGAAGCATCGCAAACAGACACAGATGAGTGCCCCGGACGTGCGCAAGTTCCTCGGAGGTTTTCGGGCTGGAGATCGGGGCCTCTACGTCAGCTCCGGCGGCTTCACGAAGGAGGCACGCTACGAAGCTGACCGTGCGCAGTTTCCCATCAGCTTGGTTGACCTCGACGACCTTACTGAGTTGGTGACTGAGAACTACGAGCGATTCGATGCCGAGGGGCGTTCGCTCATCAACCTCGTTCGCATCTACCTCCCGAATTAAGCACTAATTACTTTCCCCACATGCGCTACATCGAACCCCACGGCCATATGGTCAGTCGCACGACTGACGACTACCAGGACATGGTCACCGCCGGCTGTGCGGCCGTGTGCGAGCCGGCCTTCTGGGCGGGCTTTGACCGATCGTCGGTGGACGGCTTCCACGACTACTTCTGCCAGCTCACCGACTACGAGCCGAAGCGCGCGGCGAAGTTCGGCCTACCGCATTTCTCCTGGCTCTGCATCAACCCCAAGGAGTCCGAGGACGTGGCGCTGGCCACGGATGTCATCGGCCTGATTCCCAAATTCCTCGACCGGTCCAACGTGCTGGGCATCGGCGAAATCGGGCTGAACAAGAATTCGCGCAACGAGCTGAAGGTTCTCGAAATGCACGTGGACCTCGCCGCGCGCCACGACCAGCTCATCCTCGTCCACACGCCGCACCTCGAGGACAAGCTCAAGGGCACCCGACTCATCCTCGACGTGCTGCACAGCGACAAGCGCATCCGCCCGGAGCGCTGCATCGTTGACCACGTCGAGGAGCACACCATCCAGCTCGTGCTGGACGCGGGCTTTTGGGCGGGGATGACGCTTTACCCGGAGAGCAAGTGTTCGCCCGCGCGCGCGGTGGACATGCTGGACCTCTACTCGCACGAGCGCATCTGGATGAACTCCGCGTGCGACTGGGGCGTGAGCATCCCGCTGGCCGTGCCGCGCACGGCGTTGGAGATGAAACGTCGCGGCTGGCCCGCCGACCTCGTGGACAAGGTGATTTACCGGAACCCGATCCAGTTCCTCAGCCAGTGCCCGAAGTTCAAGCTGCCGTAAGAGAGTTCAGAATATGGCTTGCGCAGACGGCGCATTCCCCTATCGTCCGCGAACCTTGATCGCGGGGTGGAGCAGCCCGGTAGCTCGTCAGGCTCATAACCTGAAGGTCCCAGGTTCAAATCCTGGCCCCGCAACCAATTCGGAATGCATGAAACCCCTGTGAAAACAGGGGTTTCTGCATTTTATGGCCGGGGAAAATCGGTCAAAATCCCACTTCCCCTACTTGCCGCAACAAACCCATACGGACCCATGCGTTGGCTAGGAAGGGGGTAAAATGTGGCTACAAATTGGCGACACTTTTTGGCGGTTTACCCGCACCAGCACGGCACAAAGTCGGGATGACGCTTTTTGAAAGTGGCGACAGATTGCCAAAATCGACGTAAGTCGTTGATCTGAGAAAACGACTTCGTAGTCTCTGGGCATGTCCGCAACGCGAATTCTGACCGTGGCCGATGTGCACCAGCACCGCGCATTGCTCGCGGAACTGGCCGGCGCGGTAGAGCGCGTGCGTCCCGCTGCCGTCGCGTTTGTGGGCGATCTGCTCGATTCCAACGGTTCCGCTCCCGGGATGGCCGGGTTGGAGGAATGTGCGGAACAGGTAGCGAACCTTGCGACGCCGGAGTTGATCTTCGTGCGCGGCAATCACGAGGAGGACAACTGGCCGGCCTTTGCAGCGCTCCTGCGTGGCAAAGGTAGAAGAATTGTTTCTTTGCACGGAGAATGCCATCGAGTCGGAGCCACCGGGGTGCTGGGCTTTCCATGTCTGGAGGGCTATGAAGATCCGTTTCTTGAAGGCCGCGAAGCGTTGGCGGCGGATCCGATGGAGTGGCTGCCCGGGGTAATTGACGAGCACGGAACGACCGCCCGCACGATCTGGCTGATGCACGAACCTCCGGCGGGCACGGGCCTCAGCACGACCATCACGGCGAACATCGAGTGGGCGACGGCGGTGCGTCGGTTTCAGCCGCGCCTAGTCGTGAGCGGCCACGATCATCAAACTTCGCTGCGCACCCGACGGTGGCACGCCAAGCTGGGACGCACGGTTTGCGTGAACACCGGCCAGACGCGCAAGCCACCGTTGCGCTATGCGGTGATCGAGTGTTCCGAGACGGGAGAACCGGAACGGATTGTGGTGCCAACCTCGGGCCCGACGGAAGTTCTCGTCCTGTAACACGATGGCCGCGGCATGGTTCAGCGTGGCGTTTTTCGTTGCTGCCACCCGGTTGCTGATAACGTTCCGGCGCAGGAACTCCATGCGGAAGGGCGCGAAACACGAGCATGACTCCCGAGCAAACAGTGCGGTTGGAAATCGACCCTCTGCTCGCGTCGACCGA
>JBDKKQ010000416.1:0-5347 GCA_039796015.1 Verrucomicrobiota bacterium | reverse complement strand
ATGCCGTCCTGGATTCCGTGGCCAAGTCCCGGGGTCGGGTGGTCTTGCCGGATGCGCATCCCGAACGCGGTGGCTTCTACCGCAGCGATCATTTCGAGCTGATGAAGGGCGGTGTGCCGGCGTTGTACATCAAGGCCGGTGACGACTACCTCGGCAAGCCGACCGGATATGGCGAGGCCAAGGTCAATGAGTACATCGAGCGCGATTACCACAAGGTCAGCGATCAGGTGAAGCCCGACTGGGATCTCAGCGGGGCCGCCGAGGATCTCCGCTTGTACTACGACATTCTCTGGCGTCTGGCCGAAGACCGTCGCACTCCGCAGTGGAATGTGGGCAGTGAATTCAAGGCGGCCCGTGAGGCTTCGAAAGCCTCCAAGGCCGCGCTGAAATAAAGGCGACCCACCGCCGCATCGGATCTTCGGAGTTGCCGATGGGTCAAATGCCCTGAAGCGGTGCGTCGGCGTCACCAAAGCGCGGAAGTCGGACTCCCATCTTGTCGAGCAGCGACAGGTGCAGTGAGCACAGCTTGCGGTGGTCGTCGCCCGCCTTGGAAAAGTCGATAACCCGCCCGCCCTCAAGAGCCCCTCCGAGCCGGCCGACCGTGAGCACTGGCAGGCGGGTGTTGTCGTGCCGCTCGCCTGACCACATGTTGGAGAGGTAGAGGAGGCAGGAGTTGTCGAGCACGGTCCCGTCGCCCTCGGGCATCGCCTCGAGACGGCCCGCTAGATAGGCGAGGTTGCCGACGTAATAGCGGCAGATGCGTTCGTACGATTCGGACAGGTCGTTGTGCGAGGCCGAGTGATGCGCGTCGCGAACATTGAGGAAGGGGTAAAAGAGGCCGGAGAGATCTCGGCAAAGAACCAGGGTTGCCACTCGCGTTTTGTCGGTCTGGAAGGCCAGGGCAACGATGTCGCACATCAGTCGCATGTGCTCGCGGATATCCTCCGGTAGACCGTTGTCAGGACGCTTCATGGTCACCATCGGTCGACCCTTGTCCCGGGCGCGATCCGCCGCCTTGGCGGTGTCTCCGCGCATGCGGTCCACGCGCTTCTCCACCTCGCGGACGCTCGAGAGGTATTCGTCGAGGCGACGGTTGTCGTCGGCACTGACTGAGCGACTCAGTGACGACAGGTCGTCTCGGACTCGGTCGAGGATACTCCGGGTGCGCTGGTCGCCGCGGTTCTCGAAGAGGGCGTCGAAAGCCAGCGACGGGTACACTTCCATCGGCACCGGCGAGTCGGCGCTTTGCCAGGAGATATGGGAGCTGTAGGCCATCGAGAAATTGGTCTCGTGGTATCCAGTGATGGGTTGCTCACAGCCCAGCACGAGGCTGGGTTGGACCGTGTCCTGTCCGATTTGATTCGCCAGGACTTGATCCATGCTAATGCCGCCCCGGAGTACCGCGCCCTTCATGAGAGGCATGCCCGAGAGAATATTACCGGTCTGCCCAGGATGGATGCCGACTCCCACGGCGGGTCGGTTGAAGAGGCCCTGGATGACGTTGAGACGGCTCCGGAAGGGTGCCAGCGGTTCGAGGGTTTTGCTCAGTTCCATCTGGGCTCCGGACCCCTTGGCCCACCAGTGGTCGCCGTTAATGCCGTTTCCAACAAACAGGGCCGCGAAACGTTGCGGATAGGCCGTCGCAGCAGCCTCCCCGGTCGGTGTGGCCGCGCCCCAGACCCGGACCGACTCGAGCCAGGGCAGGGCCATGGTAACGCCCGTACCCCGAAGGAAGGTTCGGCGATTCAACCGGTGTTCTCGTGAGGGTGAAGACATGGTTATTTTAGTTTCGGGTCACGGGATCCTGAGGGCTTGTCTGAAGGCGTTTGTGGAGGAACTGACGGCTGGTGACAACGCTTTCCAACAGGCTGCCGAAGTGGTGGTTGTTCGCGGCCGAGTGGGACTTCATTTCTGCGATGAGGGGTTCATCGCCCAAGATGAGTGTCCGCCCCAGCCCATAGGCCAAAAGCTTGCGGCACAAGTTGTCGATGAAGTCGTCGCGCCGGTGTTGTCGGAGATAGCTGACCAGTCCATCGAGCCCCTCGCCTTGAGATCCGCCCGGAAACTCGGCTCGCGCATCGATCGGATGTCCGGCCAGGTCCATGGCCCGTCGCTCACCCACGGGGCCGTAGCCTTCAAAGACCAAACCCATGGAATCAAAACGGGCATGGCATTCGGCGCAGCCGGATCGTTGCCGATGGGCCACGAGGGCCTCGCGCAGCGTGAGTTGGCCGAGGCTGCGCTCGTCCTTCGGTAGCTCGGGAACTGTGGGCGGTGGCGGTGGGATTCGTTCACCAAGAACCCTCCGAACCACCCAGTAGCCGCGCTTCACCGGACTGGTGCGCAGGCCCGGCGAATTGGCCGTGAGGAAGACGGCCATGGGCAGGAGTCCGCCGCGGCCGTGCTCGCGGGCGTTCGCCACATGGACCCAAGTGTCTGAACCCGCGGGCTCCGGGGTGATGCCATAGTGGCGGGCCAGCGGGCCATTCACGAAGGTGTCCCGGGCCTCGAGTAAATCGAGGACCGAGCGGTCCTTCTGGATCACATCCACCACAAAGTGCAGCGGCTCCTGGTACATCGCGCTGCGCAGCGCGTTGTTGAAGGTAGAAAAATGCTCCCGGTCCACGCCGTTGTGCTCTTGGAAGCGATGGAATTCGAGCCAGTGGCCGGCGAACGCCTCGGCAAAGTAGACAATGCGGGGATCCTGGACCATACGGCGGACCTGAGCCCGCAGCTCCCGGGGGCGGTGGAGCTCGCCAGCCGCAGCTCGGGACCGCAGCTCGGTATCCGGTGGACCCGCCCAGAGAAAATAACTGAGGCGACTGGCCAAAGCCGCATCGGAGAGAGGAACCGAAGCAGCGGCCGCTGCGTCACGGCGTCCAGAAATTTTGCGGCCGCTCCCTTCGACCAGGTCTAGGCGGAAGGAGAACTGGGGCGACATGAGCACCCGTACCACGCAGTCCCGCATCGCATCTTCATGGCTGAGGCCGTTCTTTTTTCGGGAATCTTGATAGAATTTTTGGAGTTCCTCCCGCTCGGACGGCCGCAGGGGGCGTCGGTAGGCCCGCTCGGCGAAGCCATCCAGGAACGCCAGGTGGCCGGGTTCTGCAGTTTCGTGCAGGAGCTTGAGTCGGGCGATTTGCCGAGCGGTTTCAGTGAAGTGATCCCTAATGGCCTGCCGGGCGGTGGCGCTGGCGTTGTTACGCGCGGCTTTGGCTTCGTAGAGTTCTCCGAGTTGTCGGATTTTTTCAGTGGAATGGATCGACTGGTCCTCGGGCCGAAATGGGTCGAACTCTGGGTCCCGCAGGAAGGCCGAATCGGTCCGCTCGAACCACACGAGGCTGGTTAGCATGCGATGGGGCACCGCGGCCAAGAATTCAAATTCGTTCCACAGTCGATCCAACTCACGCTGCCCGGCTTCGTTCAAGACGAGGTCGTAGAGCGGTTGGTCGTCGCGGAAGTAGCCGGTCATGCTGTGCAGGCCTGCACTGAGCAGTCGGCCGGCGTTTTCTTGCTCCTTCTCTGCGTCGAGGTACACGCGGCCGCGTTCGGTGATGTAGAAGGCGTCCGGGAACAGGTCTGCGAAACGGGCGAAGGCCGCCTCGTATTCTGCACGGGCCACCGGGTCGGCCGGGACTTCCAATTGCGGCAGTCGCTCCCGTTTCTTCGCCGCCACCATTCGCGTGAGTGCTGAAGATTCGCGGGTCACCAAGGTGGGCGCCAGCGAGACGCCGCCTCGCTGCACAATGGAGGGCGTGGGAGCCTGGACACGGGCGCCGGGTTTTTGGCGGGGAGCTTGAGCCGGGGTGTTGGTCTTCACTGCAATTCGGGCCGCGAGGTTCGTCCCGTGAGTCTGTCCGTCCATCGACCACAAAGCACCGGGATCCCAGCGTCGTCGGTTGGCGGCCATTTGACGGTTCTTCCAGAGCACCAATGTTTGTGAGCCGTCGTGGATGGGCGGGGCGCGCAAGTTGGCCACATCGGGCACCAGTCGTGAGCGTAGAGCATTCACCTCGTTGCGGAGACGTTCGCAGGCTGGGCGGACACCTCTTTCGAGGGTGTTTCCGGTCGCTGACCTGAGCCCCGGCTCTGGCAGGGCCCGCCATTCAGCCTGAACCCAAGCCATGGGGCCGACTGTCTCGCCGGGGTGCTGCAGAGCGCTCCAAATTCGAGCGAGGTACTTGGGGCTAATTTTTGCGTCGGAGGCGATTCGTTCGAGCGAGGCGTTGCCGAGTCCGAGCCGCGTGCGGTATCGGAATTGCCAAGCGGCCTCCAGGTAGTCGGCTAAGTCGGTGGGTTGGCGTCGGTAGAAATCGACGATGCGGAACACCGCCCATTTGTCGCGGTCGGTGTCGGCGATGACCGGATGGGCCGCAAAGGTAAAACCCTCGGGCTGGAGTACCAGATGATTAGCCACTTCCCGGGCCGCCTCGAGGTACTTCTTTACGAGCGCCGGCGACAGGGCCAAAGACTCGGCCGAATTGTCGAATCCGGCCTGGTTGGCGGGATCCAGTGGAAAGTTGCGCGTTGGCCGCAAATCGACGCCGGTGAGCTCGGCGATGGAGTGGTCGTACTCGGCATTGTTCAGGCGGCGCGCGGGCAACGGGCCAGGATCCCCCGCTTGACGTCGAGCCTCCCGTTCTCGAAGGGCCTCAATCCAAGCCACCATTGCTTGACGCTCCGGGCTCGATGGCTGGGTCTTGGATTTGGCCGGTGGCATGTCGCCGGTGCGGAGCCGGTCCAGCACTCCATCCCAAGTGGCAAATTCGCCGAGCACTTCGGGCACGGAGCGAAAACGCTCGAGGTCCAACTCCGCCTTGCGGGTGACCCCGTCATGGCAGTCATTGCAATACTGCTTCAGGAAGGGGCGCACCACTTGATCGAAACCCGGCTCCAGCGCGGGTCGAGGGGCCGCGTGAAGGACGCAGGCCATGGCCCAGGCTAGGACTCCGGGGCCCCAGAGGAGCGTTCTTGGTGACGGACCATTTCTCAGCATGCATCGAAAACTAGTCACAGGGTGTCCTCAAGAATGGAGGGCAATTTGAACTTTGAATAGTGGGAGACTGGAGTCGATCTCTGGCACTGACGACAGGCCTCGCCTCGGAACGTTTCAGCGGCGGCCGTTTTCAATCTTGAGTCGTGGCGGGGTGGATCCGATTGCGGGTTCGTTCTCCGCCTCAATTCTCGGAACCTTTCGAAGGAGGCGCAGAAACCGATGCGGCCTTGTCGAGTGGCGGTATCGTCGGGGGCACCAGAATAGTTGCCTTGGGGGCTGGGCGAGTTCGTTGTCGGAAAAACCCTCCGGAGGCAAAGCTCTTCCAGGCCGAACCCAACCAACCCAGCACGG
>JBDKKQ010000415.1:0-3919 GCA_039796015.1 Verrucomicrobiota bacterium | reverse complement strand
GGCCCCGGCCGCATTGAGCAGCCAGAGCAGCGGGGAACTGTCGGGGATAAACCGATCGAAGCACTCGGAGGTCTGGCGGTATTCCCGATCAGATCGGCGCAGGGTGACGATCTGAGTGTTGCAGAACTCGATGGCCGAAGGAGAAGGCTGCCGTGCGAGATGGCAGCACAAGTCCATCGCCCCCGGGTGATCGGTCACGGTCAGCACTGTCCCTAGGCATCCAATCTCTCTCGGTGCCGGGAAGTTGCCGGGAGGAAGGGTGTCGTTTGAGGGCATGTGCCACTGAGCCAATCCAAGGTTTTTACCCAGCGCGAGCAGTTTCGGTGGGTTCCGTCCGACGCGACGGAGATCTCTTCTCTATTCGATCTCACCTAGTCCAGCGTTCGTCACCTTCTCCCAGACCCGCAAAACTCAGCTTCTTGATCTCCCGATGAAGACCGCTCGACTTGCGTGACGCCTGCGCTTCGGGCTTCTGGTCTGCCGGGGTTTCGGCTTACCGTCGGTTCCGTCATGGACACGCCGACCCGAGAAGAGTTCGCGGTGCTAGCCCGCCGAGGCAATTGCATCCCGGTGGCCCGTCGCCTGCTCGCGGATTTTGAAACACCCTTGTCCGCCTACCAGAAATTGCGAGGGCAGGGAGAATCGTTCCTCTTCGAGTCCGTCGAGGGGGGCGAGCACTTGGGCCGCTATTCCTTTGTTGGCTGTGGTCCCCGTTCGGTGATCCGCCAAATTGGTGATCGGGTAGAGATCCTGGAACACGGTCGGGTGATCGAAACCTACCGCGTCTCGCCCACTCCGGGTCAACCCGGCGAGAAGGTCGTTCGCGACGGGCTTCAGGTGGTCGAGGCAGTGCTCTCAGGCTTCGTTCCCGTGCCGGTTCCCGGCATGCCCCGCTTCACTGGTGGAGCAGTCGGATTCTTGGGCTACGAGTTCATCCATGATGTGGAACCGGTGGTGCCGCGCCCGGCGAAAGATGAGTTAGGGACTCCCACACTGTATTTTCTGATCGCCGACCAGGTCCTCGTGTTTGATCGCGTGGCTCAGACGTTGACAGTGATTGTGCATGCCGTGGTGCCCCCCGGCGGTGATCCGGATGTAGCCCATGAAGATGCGGTCTCTGAGATCGATCGCCTCGTGGCCCTGCTGGAGCAACCCCTCCCGAGCCGCCCGGTGACCCTGGAGACCCAAGTCCCCGACGCCCCCTTTGCCTCCAACACCCCGCGCGAGCAGTTCCTGGCCAACGTCGTCCGGTCCAAAGAGTTTATCCGTTCTGGCGACATCATCCAGATCGTGGGCTCCCAGCGGTTCAGCGCCCCGGTAAAAGCCTCGCCCATGGAGATTTACCGAGCCGTGCGCTCCATCAATCCCTCGCCCTACATGTTCCTTTTGGAGCTAGAGGGCTTCGCATTGGTGGGGGCCTCGCCCGAACTGCATGTGCGCTGTGAAGATCGAGCGGTGGAAATCCGCCCCATCGCTGGCACTCGCCGCCGCGGGGCCAATGAGGCAGAAGACCTGATCTTGGAGCAGGAGCTTCTGGCCGATCCCAAGGAGCGCGCCGAGCACGTAATGCTCGTAGACCTGGCTCGTAACGACATTGGTCGAGTCTGCGAGTATGGCAGCGTGGCCGTCCGTGACCTGATGGTCATCGAGCGCTACAGCCACGTGATGCACATCGTCTCCCAGGTCAACGGCCAGCTCTCGCCCGAGCGCAGCGCCTTCGACCTGATGCGGACCACCTTCCCGGCCGGCACCCTCAGCGGCGCGCCCAAGGTCCGGGCCATGCAAATCATCTCAGAACTCGAAGGCACCACCCGCGGACCCTATGGCGGCTGTGTGGGCTACTTCGGGTTCAATGGCAATGCTGACCACTGCATCACCATTCGCACGGCACTAGTGAAGGACGGAATGGCCTATGTCCAAGCCGGTGGTGGATGGGTCAACGACTCCGATCCCGAGGCTGAATTCGACGAGACGATCAACAAGTCAAAGGCCATGCGGAAGGCCATCTCGCTGGCCGAACACTTCCCGCGCTAAATGGTTCTGCGCTGATCCATCGACTCGGGAAGTCTGCGCACCCACAGAGAGGAGTTACCCCTTTCTGAGCCCGCCCTCTTCACCTCAGGGCCACGATCATTTGCACCTCGGTCGCGGAGTTGACCGGCAGACCCGCCACGCCGACCGCGGCCCGAACATGTCGCCCATCGTCTCCGAGCAAGGCCACCAGCAAATCGCTGGCCCCGTTAATGACCTTGGGGCTGTCCGGGAATCCGGCCACGCAATTGACGTAGCCGCTGACGGAAATCACGTGGTCGATGCGATCCAGATCGCCCAGGCCTAGTTTTGCGCAGGCCAGCAAATTGAGGGCGCACAACTTGGCCGCCTCATAGCCCTCTTCGATCGTGAGATTCTCACCCACCTTGCCGGCGTATTGAACCTTACCTTCCCGGCTAGCGATCGCCCCGGGCAGATACAACGTCTTGCCCTCGATACGAAAGGGCAGGTAGTTCCCGCCCGGAGGCGGCGGAGCGGGCAAAGTAATGCCGAGTTCGGTCAGTTTGGATTCGATGCGGCTCATCGATGGAAACCTTGGACCGGGCCGGTCTCGAGCGCGAGCGCCTCGTTGGTTTCGGAATAAGGAATCGTGCCTTCGCAGCATGGCCAAGATAGACACTTGAGCGCTTCATTAGATCCCGTTTGTAACAACCTGTTTTCGTTTTAAGACCATGCCCAATCCCTGGACCGGCAAAGGAAATCCTTACACCCGCAAAGAAGTCCGCGAGCGCCTGATGGACACCATCAAGAAAGGCGACGCCGTCATCGCCGCCGGCGCAGGCGCGGGCATTAGCGCCAAATTCATCGAGAAGGGTGGTGCCGACCTCATCATCATCTACAACTCCGGCCGCTTCCGCATGATGGGTCACGGCTCCACCTGCGGCATGATGGCCTACGGCGATGCCAATGCCATCGCCATGGAAATCGGTGAGTACGAAGTGCTTCCGGTCGTCGAAGAAGTGCCCGTCATCTGCGGTGTCCACGCCACCGATCCCCGCCGCCGCATGTGGCACTGGCTCGGCAAAGTCAAAGAGATGGGGTTCAGCGGCGTGAACAACTTCCCCACCCACACCATCATCGACGGCCATTTCCGAGGCGTACTCGAAGAGACCGGCATGAGCGTGAAGAAAGAATATGAAATGGTCGCCCTCGCCCGGAAAATGGACCTCTTTTCCATCGTCTATGTCGGCACCCCTGAAGAAGCCGTTGAAATGGCCAAGTCCGGGGCTGACGCCATCATCGCCCACGTCGGAACGACCGTCGGCGGCAGCATCGGCGTCCAGAACGCCGTAGTGAGTTGGGACTTCACCCTCCAGCGCACCCAAGAAATCATCGACGCCGCCTCCCGAGTCCGGAAAGACATCTTCTTCCTGTGCCATGGCGGCCCCATCAACACACCCGCCGACGCTGATCGCGTGATGAAGAACACCGATGTCGTAGGCTTCGTCGGAGCCAGTTCCCTGGAGCGAATGGGAATCGAGGCCTCGCTGACCAACCTCACAAAAGAGTTCAAGAGCCTCAAGGCCCCCGCCGCCAAGAAGTTCGGCAAGAAAAAGTAGTCCACCAGCATCGGTGGAGATCGTTCGCCCGGGAGGGTTCTGTAACGGAGCCCTCCCGAACTCCCCAGACGGATTCGCCCCAGTGGCGCCAGTGACAGAGGTCAGGGGACAGAGGTCAGTGGACTGTGGATTGAACCGATGCACAGCGGGATCGATCTGGAGCGAGTGTAGGAGGCGAACAACAAAACCCCTCGCGCGCAGTGCGAAAGCAATAAAACCCCTCGCGCGCAGCGCGAAAGCATCACTCAACGAGTCTCCCTGCGAGCGCAGGATTGATCCCGCGGAGCATCCACCGAAGAGCCAGCCCC
>JBDKKQ010000414.1:0-2749 GCA_039796015.1 Verrucomicrobiota bacterium | reverse complement strand
GAACTGCGGAAATCATCCACCGGATGAACTAGACCCCGTCCAAAAAAACGTCCCCACACTCGGTTCACCGCCGCCTTGGCAAAGAAGGGGTTCTCCGGAGCCGTCAGCCAATCGGCCAAATGACGCCGTGGATCCCGAGATTCGGACTTCGGGAGTTCAGGTCCCTCCGGTGGTCGTGGGGTCATTGCCACTCCGCTCACCGGGTGCTTCACCTCGCCTCCCGGCGCAAAATAAAAGGTCTCGGTGCCTGCGGAGATCGGCGGGGACAAACCCGCCCCCTTCTGCTTCACCGGACCGAAGTAAGCGGCCAGTTGGTAGAAATCATCCTGACTCCATTTTTCATTCGGATGGTGGTGACACTTGGCGCACTCCAGTCGGGTGCCCAAGAACAACTGGCTGAACTGTGTGGTCAGTTCCGGCGGATCCCGACGGTCGCGGTAAACCACGGCCGGACCTGCCCGATGGTTCGACCCTTCGGCCATCAGGATATCTCGAACAAACTGATCATAAGGCCGATTGGCTCGGAACGCTTCGCGCAACCACTGATCGAGCAGGAACACGCTCTTCACGCCCACTCGATCGGGATTCGGCCGCAAGAGGTCGGCCCACTGGTTGGCCCAGTAATCGGCATAGGCCGGATGCTCCAGAATCGTATCAATGAACCGCTGGCGCTTGTCCGGCGAAGGATCAGCCAAGAATGCACGCACCTCTTCCGGCGTGGGTAGGAGACCAACGGCGTCCAGCTTGGCCCGCCGGAGAAATTCCGCATCGGTACAGAGATCGGAAGGCAACAGCCCCAAACGCTGGAACTGCGCCAGAGCCAGTCCATCGATGAAATTATTGGTGGGAATGGCCGCATAGACCTTGGGTTTGAGCACCTTGTCGGCCGGCACCATCAGTGAAGAGGCAGCCACCAGCCCCATGTAGCGAGCCACCACCACACACTGCCCCGTCAGCTTGCCGATGGAAACCCGACCCGTCTCATCCACGCGGGCCAACTCCTTGTCGCTCGAATCGTAGGCGGCCAGACGCGTGACATCGCGGACGCTCCCATCAGAATAACGCGCTTCGACCTTCAGTCGCTGCTGTCCGCTCTTGCGATACCGCCCCTCGGCCGGAAACACCGCAACCGACTGCAACACGGGCTCATTGGTCAACGCATAGGGCATGCCTGCGCGAATCCAGCGGGTTAGCAATTGGTGGGTCGGGGATCCCGGCTGAAAACGCTGCCCGCCCTCGTGCGGCACCCGTGTCAGGGCCTTGAGGAGGATCAAGCTCTCTTCCGGGGCTGCCGGAAACACCCGCCGGCTGCGGGCATCCCGGACAATTTCGGCATAGTCGCTGAGGGGGTCGTAGGAAAAAACGGACAGTTTGAAGCCGCTCTGACCTTCTGGCTTGGAATGGCAACCGCCTGAGGCGCATCCGGCCTGATTGAGTGCGGGCAACACATCGCGCACAAAGCTTGGCGGCGGCACTTTCGTGGCCACTGTCTGCGGGGTCGTCGGGGTCGTCGACTCCAAGGCCATGCTCACCTCTCCCAAGACCTTGCCTTGCGCATCCCAAATCCGGACCAACCCGTCCAAGTCACCGGCAGCGACCCTCTGACCATCTGGCGTGACCGCCATGCTGAACACCACCGGCAGCAATTGCGCCACCCGTCGATGCTCCGCGGTGGCCGAACTTTGTTCGCCCGTGTGGGACTTGAGCTGAGAATATCGATCAATGGTCCCTCGATCGGTGGCAGCCCAAACCGAGGCGCTATCGCCCGGCCAAGCCACGGCAGTGATCGCCGCCATGGAATCGCCCAGCGTGACAATCTTCTCGCGGGTAGCGATATCCCAAACCTTGAGCTGCCGGTCGGTCCCACCGCTGACCACCTGGGTGGCGTTGGTGTTAAAAGCAGCGGCCATCACCTGAGAAGTATGACCTTCCAGCACGGCGATCGGTGTCGCCTTGGCCGTATCCCAAACCTTGATGAGCGCGTCACCGCCGGCCGAAAGCAATCGGGAGCCATCCCGGCTGAACTCCAGATCAAAGATGGAGTCGGCGTGAGCCTTCCAGGAGCGCTGAATCCGACCGTCCGCCACGCTCACCAACCGCAGATAACCCGGAAGACCGCCCCCTCCGTCACCGAGGGCCAACTGCGACCCATCGGCAGAAAACTCCACACTCATCACCCGCCCCGAAAGGCCATTCACGATTTCCCGCTCGACCGTGAGGGTCTCCGGGTTCCAGAACCGCACCCGTCGAAAGGATCCCGAGGCCAACTGGCGGCCATCTCGGCTCCAGGCCAGCGATTCCACCGGATCCACGGAGCCGACCGACCGCGCCACTCGAGGAAATCCCGGCTTCTGCAAGTCATGGATATCGATCCCACCCATGCGCGCCACCGCCAATCGATATCCCGCCGGGTCGAGGGCCAAGGCGGCCACCGGTCGGAAGGAGGGGGCGGCCAACTCCAGCGACACCGGCCTCGAAGCAGGCTCGTCACTCAGGACACGGGCATCCCAAGGCAGCCCGCGGCGAATCCAGTCGCGGAGGGTTTGGATTTGTCCGGGAGCCAATTGCTTCCGGGGCGGCATGTGCGGATCGGCTCCCAGAAGGACTACCTCTAGTAGTCGGCTATCTTTCGGCCGTCCCTCGATCACCACTGGCCCCTCCTCGCTGCCCTTGAGCACCTGCTCGCGGGTCAGTAACGAAAGCCCAGCCTTCTGCTTGGTTTCGCCGTGGCAGGAAAAACATTCATCGC
>JBDKKQ010000413.1:0-3667 GCA_039796015.1 Verrucomicrobiota bacterium | reverse complement strand
CGGCGCTCATTTGCTATGCGGCCTTGACCCACGGCTTTGGGATTACCGTTTCCCTGGCCGTCTTGAGCGGTCTCTGGGCTGACTCCCTGTCCGCCTCACCCCTGGGTATGAGTGTCATGCCTTTGTTTCTGTTGGGATTCACCCTGCAATTGCAGCGTCACCTCATCCTTCGCGACCAGGGTTTTGCTCAGTTCTGGATAGGATTGGGAGCCGGGGCCGGTGTCCCTCTCCTTACCTTGGGGATCCTTTCCCTCACCGGATCCCAACCCGTCACCGGCCGGTTCACTTTTATCCAACTACTCATACTGGGCCTACTCAATGGCATCGCTTGCCCAGTCCTCTTCCGGATATTCGATTTGCTCCACCGGAGCTTCGACTACCGCCCGCTGACAACCTCCAGCTTCCGGGCTGATCGAGAAACTGTCCGGGGTCGCCAATTTCGCCTGCGTTGAACCATGCTCATCTTCGACCAGTTCAACAAAGGAGAGCGGCCATTGAGATGGATGGCTGGCGTAGTGGGTGCAGGCCTGGTGCTATTGCTTATCGGGCTCCTGCGGGTGCAAATCTTCGGCCACCATCGCTTTGAGCAGTCCCTGCAAACCCAGAGTTTTCAGTCGGTGCGGGTTCCCGCCCTCCGGGGTCGCATCCTCGACCGGCAGGGACGTGAATGCGTAGGAAATGTCCCCCGTTACCGCTTGGACGTGTATCTCGAAACCCTGAGCCGAGACTTCACACGCGAATACGGACGACTGCGCCGCGAGGTCGTGGCAGCACGCGGAGGCACCAATACTCTTACCCCCGGACTTTGGGATCGGATGATGTCGAAGCTCCGCCGCGATCAACCCCGGGTCCTGATCCGCCCCGAGGAGAACACCCTCCTCTGGAGGCAGGCCCGCTACAACGTCCTGAGCAATGTGGTCTCCCGGGTCGCCGCCAAGGTCGGACTACCTCTGACACTCACCGAATCGGAACTGCACCGACACTGGGCCAACAGTCGTGCCCTGCCGCTGGCCGTGCTCAAGAAACTGACTCCGCAACAGGTCTCGCTTCTAACCGAGCAATCTTGGTCTATCCGGGGAATTAGCATCGAACTGCAGGCGGTCCGTCATTATCCGCAGGGACCTTTGGCCGCACACACACTGGGGTATTTGGTTCGCGCGGATGATTTCGAAGGCGAGGAAGGCGAATCCTTCGACTACCGCCTGCGGGATTATCGAGGGGCCGCCGGTCTGGAAGCAGCCTTCGACACCGCCCTCCGAGGCACTTCGGGCTCCAAGAGCATCCTCGTCAACAGCGATGGGTATCGGGTCGGAGAGACCATAACCACGGCGCCAGTGCCCGGACAGAACCTGATCACCACCCTCGACATCGAGGTCCAGAAAGCAACCGAGTCAGCGCTGTCTGCAGTGAGCGGCGAGGAACGGGGCGCAGTGGTCGTACTGGACGTCCGCAATGGGGATGTCTTGGCCGTGGCCAGCGCCCCAAGCTTCGATCCGGGCGAATGGATCGATGGGATCAGCCGGGCCCGGTGGACCAACTACTACGATGTCCCGAAGCGGACACCCCTAATGAACCGCGCCACCGACGGCGCTTATTCCCCTGGTTCGACTTTCAAGATCGTGACCGCCTTGGCCGCCTTGGAGAACGGGTTGGACCCCGATCGAGTGCAAATTGTCGAAGCCAACCCCTCCAAACCGGGCAAGGGCCTCTACAACCGCGCGAACATCAAAATCGAGGACACCGCACCGCCGGGTCCCTACGACTTTCGTCGCGCTTTCATTCGATCCTCCAACGCCTACTTCATCCAGCTAGGACTCGACGCCGGCTACGACCGCCTGCTCGCCACGGCCCACCGATTCCACTTCGGAGAACAGACACGCATCCAATTGCGCCCCACCGAAGAGCGGTCCGGCTGGATGCCCGAACCCGCCGAGGCGCGGGCCGAGCGCTGGCCCCAAGGAAGACTGGCTAACTTCAGCATCGGCCAAGAGGTCACGGTCACCCCATTGCAACTGGCCGTGATGGTCGCTGCGGTAGCCAATGGCGGCACGGTCTATTACCCCCGCCTGGTCGACCGCCTCGAGTCGGGAGATCCGCTCAGCGAAGAGGCACCCAGCACCATTCGCCCCGGTCAGGTGCGCAGCCGCCTAGAAACCCGCCCCGAATACCTCGCCCGGATCCGAGCCGCCATGCGCGATGACGTCCTGGATCCCGAAGGCACCGGCACCAGCGCTCGCGTTGCCGATTACACAGTCTGCGGCAAGACAGGAACTGCCGAGATCAAGGGCAACGGGGTGAAGGACAAAGTAACCTGGTTTGCCAGCTTCGCCCCCTTCGAGTCCCCGCGCTATGCTGTGGTCGTGATGGTGGAAAGTGGCGCCTCCGGAGGTCGCACCTGCGGCCCGGTCGCCCAGAAGATTTACGAACACCTGCGCGCGCGGGACGCAGGGTCCGGCAGGCCTATCGCCCTCAATCCGGCGCCCTAACCCATGACCCCACTCTCCCTCCAAAATCGCCGTGCCGAGGCAGACATCCTCTGGCCCCTTTGGCTCTCGGTGTTGGGTTTGATGATCATCAGCGCGATGTTCATCTTCAGCACCACCGGCGGTACCGAGATAACGCGAGGTGTCCCGTGGTACCAATGGACGGCCACCCGCCAAGTAATCGCCTTCGGTATGGGTCTCTTCGTGGTTCTCGGACTCAGCCTGGTGGACTACAGCCGAATGGCACGGTGGGCCATGGTCGGCTACTGGGTGTCCATCGCCCTGCTATTGGCGGTCCATGTCCTAGGAACCTCCCGCAACGGTGCGCGGCGGTGGCTAGATCTCGGCCCGATCCAATTCCAGCCCAGCGAATTGGCCAAACTAACCTTCCTGTTCGCCATGGCTAACTTCTTGGCGCGGCCCTCTTCGGAGCTCCGCTCGCCAAGCGTCTTCCTGAAGGCCCTCATGCTCACACTTCTGCCACTGGGCCTGATCCTCAAACAACCCGATCTGGGTTCATCGCTCGTCTTTCTACCCATCACCCTGGTCATGATGCTGGTCGCTGGGGTTCCACAGCGCTTTGTGATCAAGCTTTTGGGGGGAGCGTTTCTCATCGTCAGCCTGATCGCCATCGACATCTTCGTTGCTCCTGAGAACTGGCGACTCATCCGCCTTCAGGACTATCAGCGCGAACGGCTGCTGGTTTATTTCAACGCCGATTTTGCCCCAGCTTCAGCCACCCCGGAACAACGCCAGAGGGCCGCACAGCGCAAGCGGCAGATGTCTTGGAACGTGGAGCAGGCGCTCATCTCCGTCGGCTCAGGCGGTTTCACTGGCAAAGGGTGGCGCGAGGGCACTCAGCACCGTCTGGGTTACCTGCCCCGACTCGGCGCCCACAATGACTTCATCTTCTCGGTCATCGCCGAGGAGCGCGGCTTCATCGGAAGCGTCGCGGTCGTCACCCTCTACGGCATCGTCCTGTTCAGCGGCATCAAGACCGCTGGAGAATCACGCGACCGGCTCGGGCGCCTTCTAGCCATCGGCGTCGTCACCCTCTTCTTCGTACACATCTTCGTGAACATCGGCATGAACATCAAACTGATGCCGGTCACGGGCATTCCACTGCCCCTGCTCAGTGCAGGCGGAACCTCAGTGCTCTGCTCACTGATCGCGGTCGGTGTTCT
>JBDKKQ010000412.1:0-9849 GCA_039796015.1 Verrucomicrobiota bacterium | reverse complement strand
ACGGGGCGGAATCACGCCTAGTGCTCAAGACGCCGGATTCTGGGCACGACTTCCCCGAGGCCGAGCGGCGCGCCGCCTACGCCTGGCTCGACAGTGTTTTGCGCTAAGCCGGGATGAGAGGATTGCCTGGGTGTTCGGGGGGGAGGGGATCCTGCTTGACCCAAGGGTGGCAGATCGCTGGGGATTGTCCGCATGCCGTCCACCGATGACATCGCGCGGTTCGGTCGACGGGTTCAAGATCTCCTCCAAGAGATCGGTTCGGCGGATCTGGTGGAAATCCTCGGCGTGTATCTCACCGACACCCGCAGTCGAATGGAACTCCTGCCGCACCTCTTGAGCGCTCGGGATTTTCGGCATCTGGCCCGATGTGCCCACTCCGTTCTCGGGGGCTCATCCATTTTCGGCCTGAACGATCTCGCACAGGCCGCGCTGGAGGTGGAACTGGCCGCAGGACTGCCTGATAATCCTGAGTTGTTTCAGCTCATCGGTGCAGTGCGCGATCGGTACGCCGATTTGGAACCCGAACTGCAGGCCACCCACGCCACGCTGGTGGCGAGTCTCCCTGGATCTGAACCGTCGGAGGCATGAAAAAACCCGCCCCAGATCGGGGCGGGTGAGAGGGATCGATGGAGGTTTCGGTGGAAACCCGGTGATCCGTCGGTGCGGAGATTATTCCTCCACGAACCGGATCGAGCGCTTCTTCTCAGAGCGCTTGCGCTGGTTCTCGTCGAGGATCTTCTTGCGGAGGCGCAAGTTCTTCGGGGTCGCCTCCACGTACTCATCCACGTCGATGTACTCGAGCGCGCGCTCCAAGCTCAGCTTCAGCGGCGGGCTGAGCTGGATGCCCTTACCGTCGCCCTGGGAGCGCATGTTAGTGAGCTTCTTTTCCTTCACCGGGTTGACCGGGATGTCGCTCTCACGGGCGTTTTCACCGACGATCATTCCCACGTACACTTGATCTCCGGGTTCGATCATCAGGCGGCCGCGCTCCTGTGCCATGTTCAGCGCGTAGGAGGTCGCTTCACCGGTATCCATGGATACCAGTGAACCGTTCTTTCGGGCGGCGATCTCGCCGCGGTCTTCGCCGTATTCGTGGAACAGATGGCTCATCACGCCCATGCCCTTGGTCATGTTGACCAAGTCTGTCTCGAAACCAATCAGACCGCGCATGGGTGCCAGTGCTTCCACCGAGACCAAATTGCCAGCGTGGACCATGTTGGTGATCTGGCCCTTGCGGAAGGCCAAGCACTCCATCACCGCGCCGAGGTTCTCGCTGGGTGTCTCTACGAACACCTTCTCGATCGGCTCCAGGGGTTCGCCCGTCGGGCTCTTCTTCCAGAGCACTTCGGGGCGGCTCACGAGCACTTCGTGGCCTTCGCGGCGCATTTGTTCGACGAGGATCGCAATTTGCATCTCACCGCGGCCGGCCACGGAGAAGATCTTCGGATCGCTGGTTTGCGCGATGCGCAGGGCGACGTTGGTGCGGATTTCCTTCACCAGGCGGTCCCAGATGTGCCGAGCGGTCACCAGCTTACCGTCTTGGCCGGCGAGAGGTCCGTCGTTCACCGCGAACTCCATTTGAATGGTTGGCGGGTCGATGGGGATGTAAGGCAGTGACGCACGCGCTTCGCTGTCGCAGAGCGATTCACCAATGAAGACGTTCTCGAAACCCGCCACGCCCACGATGTCGCCGGCGCCAGCCTCGGTGATCTCGATCCGCTTCATGCCCTCGAAGTGGTAGAGCATGGTGATCTTGCCCTTGGTGATCTTGCCGTTGCCGTGGCGGCAGATGGCTGACTCACCCACCGTGAGGTGACCCTCGACGATCTTGCCGAAGGCGATACGACCCATGTAGTCGCTGTAGTCCAGATTGGATACCAGCAACTGAAATCCCTCGCCTGCCTGAGCACGGGGCGGTGGGATGTGCTTCACGATCGCATTGAAGAGAGGCTCCATCGTGTCGGTGACGTCGGTGAGCTCGTTCTTGGCGTAACCCATTTTCGCCGAACAATAAATGAAGGGGAAATCGAGCTGCTCATCGGTCGCGTTGAGGCTCATGAAGAGTTCGAACACCTGGTCGAGCACCTTCTTGGGGTTGGCGTTCTCGCGATCGATCTTGTTAATGACCACGATGGGCTTGGCACCGGCCTCGAGTGCTTTGCGCAGCACGAAGCGGGTCTGGGCCTGAGGACCCTCGGCCGAATCCACCACCAGCAGCACGCCGTCGATCATGTTCATGATACGCTCGACCTCGCCGCCGAAGTCGGCGTGTCCCGGGGTGTCCACAATGTTGATGTGGAAGTCCTTGTACTTGAAGGCGGCGTTCTTGGCGCGAATCGTGATGCCCTTTTCCTTTTCCAGGTCCATGGAATCCATCAAGCGCTCCACCTGGGTCTCAGCCTGGTTGGCACGGAAGGTTCCGGATTGCTTGAGAAGGCAGTCGACGAGCGTGGTCTTGCCGTGGTCGACGTGGGCGATGATCGCGATATTTCGGATGTGCTGCATAATGGCCGTTTCCCTCCAATAGGGCCGGACAGAATGGCGAGTGGATGGAAAACGTCAAGTTGCAGGAAGAGGTCAAACCCTGTCAGACGCGTAACAATTCTATGACGGCCGATGCACAAGGTTGCGCCGGATCGGGGCGCAAACCCCGATCAGGACGCCCAGTGAACCGTGCCAACCTCCTGCATTTAACTGTTATCGCCATCGAGCAAACCGCCCAAACCACCCAAAATGGAGCCTTCTTCGCGACGGCTTCCACCCCCCGCCGGTGAGGCGGCAATGATTCGGTTGGCCAAGCGGCTCAGGGGTAGCGACTGCAACCAGATCTTGCCGGGCCCTCGCAGCGTGGCGAAGAAGAGACCTTCGCCGCCGAAGAGAGCGGTTTTGACCTTGCCCACGTACTGGATATCGAAGGCGACCGAGTTCTGGTAAGCCACCACGCAGCCGGTGTCCACGCGCAGGGTCTCGCCTGGGGCCAAGACCTTTTCCATGAGTGTGCCGCCGGCATGGACGAAGGCCCATCCATCGCCCTGAAGGCGTTGCATGATGAAGCCCTCTCCGCCGAAGAGGCCTGCCCCGAGCTTCCGTTGCAGGGCGATGCCCACGCTCACGCCCTTAGCTGCACAGAGAAACGAGTCCTTTTGGCAGATGAGTTCGCCACCGAGGTTGGCCAGGTTTACTGCGACGATCTTGCCGGGATAGGGCGCTCCGAAGCCCACGCGGGACTTCCGGGGCGAGTGGTTCTGGAAGACGGTCATGAAGAGCGACTCACCGGTGAGCAGCCGCTTGCCGGCGCCCAAGAGCGCTCCCATAAAGCCGCTCTGTTTTTGAGAGCCGTCACCGAAAATGGTCTCCATCTCGATGCCTTCCTCCATGAACATCATGGCGCCCGCCTCGGCCACCACGGCTTCCATGGGGTCTAGCAGCACCTCGACATATTGAAGGTCGTCTCCGCGGATTTCGTACTCGATTTCGTGCATCATGGCTTTGGATTGAGGGTGGGATCGCCGCCCTGCAGAACCTAACCCAAACGCCAGTTGGCCTCGGGGTCAAGTGGAGGACCGGCCTCGGATTCTAACGCCGCTCTCGGCTTGAGTGGGAGGGTGATTGGGAATACGAGGTCGGGATTTGCCGGCGGGCACCGGAGTAGGCACTATCGAGACCCATGAAGTACCGTCGTTTTGGCCGGACCGGAATCCAGATGCCTGTCTTTTCCTGCGGCGGCATGCGCTATCAGCAATCTTGGTCGGATGTCCCCTGGGATCAGGTGGTTGCTGCGGGGCAGGCCAATTTGGAGGCGACCATCGCTCGCTCCATGGAACTGGGTATTCACCACATCGAGACAGCTCGGGGCTATGGATCCTCGGAGATGCAGCTGGGGCCGGTGCTGGCGCAGTACCCGCGCGAGTCGATCATCCTTCAGACGAAGGTCATGCCCAAGCCGACCGCCCGGGAGTTTTTGGAGACCTTCGAGACTTCCATGGCCTACTTGAAGCAGGACTACGTGGACCTGCTGTCCATCCACGGCATCAACAACCGTCAGCACCTGGACGAGACGCTTCGCAAGGGCGGCTGCATGGAGGTTTGTCGCCAACTTCAGCGCGAGGGACGGGTTCGTCACGTGGGCTTCAGCACCCACGCCACGCCCGATGTGATCTCCGAAGCCATCCGCAGTGATGAGTTTGATTACGTCAACTTGCACTGGTACTTCGTGAACGACCTCAACCGCGTCTGCGTGGCGGAGGCGGCCCAGCGCGACATGGGGGTCTTTATCATCAGCCCGAATGACAAGGGCGGAAAACTCTACCTTGAGTTGCCCAAGATGCGCGCGTTGTGCGCACCGCTGACACCCATGCAGTTCAACGACCTCTACTGCCTGGCCCGCCCCGAGGTGCACACGCTGTCTCTAGGTGCGGCCAAACCGTCGGATTTCGACGAGCACATCGCCGGTCTCGAACATTACGAGCAGGCGGCTCAGGCGGTGGAGTCTATCGACCGCCGTTTGCGCGAGGAAATGGAACGCGTGCTCGGGGCTGAGTGGTGCCGCCGCTGGTGGGCCGGGCTTCCGGAATTTGTTGAGGTGCCGGGCGAGGTGAACCTGGTGGAGATCTTGCGCATCTGGACCTACGCCAAGCCCTTGGAGCTGACCGAGTGGGCGAAGTTTCGCTACAACATGCTCGGCAATGCCGATCACTGGTTCCCGGGCGAACACGTCGAGAAGCTCGACTGGTCTCGGCTTAACGAAGTGATTGGTCGCAGCCCGTTCGCTGATCGTCTGGCCGGGATCTTGCGCGAGGCTCACGACTTGTTTCATGACGTTCCGGTCCAGCGACTGAGCCAAAGCTAAGCCCAGTCCGGAGTCCAGTGGGAGCCCAGTGGGAGCTCAGTCGCAGTCCGTCCCCAGGCGATCGTTTTTAACGCGATCCTCTGGGCGGGTCACTCGTACCGCAGCGAATCGATCGGGTCGAGGTGGGCAGCCTTCCAAGCGGGGTAGGTACCGAAGAGAATTCCCACGGCTGAGCAAATGGCCAGTCCGATGCCCACCCAGTCCCAGGGGATTACCGGCGGGGCCTTCACCACGAAGGAAATCAGGTTGCCGAAGAGGATCCCGCCGACGACCCCCAGGGCGCCGCCCACTTCGCTCAACAGCACGGCTTCGGCGATGAACTGGAGCATCACGCTGCGCTTGCGCGCCCCGATGGCACGACGGATGCCGATTTCGCGGGTCCGCTCAGTGACGCTGACGAGCATGATGTTCATGATGCCGATGCCTGCGGCGATCAGGGCAATGCTGCTAATGGCGGCCACGCCGAGGCGAATGGCCGAGGTGAGGCTGCGGAACTGGCTTACAGCCGACTCGTTGGAGACGATCTCGAAGTCGTCATCGTCGCCCGGAGGTACCTGTCGCATCGTACGCAGGACGCCCCGGGCTTGTTCGACCATCTCCGCATAAGTGTCCCGGTTTGGGGCCTGCACTTGGAGTTGAACCGACAGGTTTTCACCGTACAGGCGTCGGGCGGTGCCCAGCGGAATGGCGATGAAGTTGTCGCGACTTTGGCCAAACAACGCGCCGCGTTGGGCGAGCACACCCACTACTTTGTAGCTGATGCCTTGAAACTTCACCGACTCGCTCAAAGGCGATCCCCGCGGGAATAGTTTGGCGGAGAGGTCGAATCCGAGCACACACACCAATCGGCCGCTGTCGTCATCGGCGGCGCTGAATCCGCGACCTTCGCCCAAAGTCAGATTCTGGGTCGTGAAGGCTTCGGGAGTCATCCCGTTCCCTGGAATATTCGGGCTGGTTTGCGCGTAGCGAGACGAAGCCTCACCGGATCCGAAGTTGGCACTGGCCGAGACGGCCTGAGCCAGCGTGACCCGCCGTTCGAGTTGGGTCAGATCCACGATGCGGAAGCGCTTGCGCCGTAGGTATTTTTCCCAATCAGCATCATCGAAGCTGATGGCCGGGAAACGCTGGAACTGGAAGGTGTTGGCCCCGAGGCCGTTCATAGCGTCTTCCAAGTTCTGCTGGAGCACGCGGATGCCGGTCATTACGGCGATGATGGAGAATACGCCGACGAACACTCCCAGGATGGTGAGCGATGAGCGGAGGATATTGGTTTTAACGGCGTTGGCCGCCATCCGCACCATCTCAACCAGTTCGCGCCAGGGAGTCATCGACCGGGGGTTCATGGCTATTCAGATCTCAGCGCGTCGACCGGGTTCATGCGGCTCGCCCTCCAAGCCGGGATGAAACCAGCCACCATGCCCGTGGCGGCTGAGACGAAGAGCGCCAGGGCTACGATCCACCAGGACATGCGTGCCTCGAAGACGGAGCCATTGGCTCGTGCGATCTCGCCGATTTTCCAAGAGATGGGCCAAGCGATCCCAACCCCGATGAGTCCGGCCAAGAGGGTGATTCCGGCGGCCTCCATGAGGAACTGCGTCAGGATGGACCGGCGCTTGGCGCCCAGCGCCTTGCGAATACCAATCTCCTTGGTGCGCTCGGTGACCGACACGAACAAAATGTTCATAATGCCGATGCCGCCCACGAAGAGAGACAGGCCGGTGACAAAGAAGCCGAAGCTGCCCAAGACCGCCTTGAAGCCGTCGAAGAACTTGGTGATCGCCTCCTGTTGGTTGATGGCGAAGTCGTCAGGTCGGCCCGGCTCTATTTTGCGAATGCTGCGGAAGAGGGACCGCGCCTCCTCTAGGGTCTCGGAGACGGTCTCCGGGCTCAGAGCCTTGACCGTGATGACGTAGTCGGGCCGGCGCTGGATGTCGTCTTGGAAACGGGAAATGGGAATGACGGCCTGGTTGTCTTGATTCCAGCCCAGCATGCTGCCCATTTTGTCGAGCACTCCTACAACCTCATAAGGCGTGTCATTAATGCGGACCTTCTTGCCCACCGGGTTGTCGTTCGGAAAGAAGGATTCGGCCAAATAAGACCCGAGGACGCAAACCGGGCGACCTGAACTGACGTCGGAGGCGCTGATCCAACGCCCTTGGGCGACTGTGAGACCGCGAATAATGAGCGATTCTGGAGTATTGCCGAGGAGCCAGACACCTTTGGCCCGGCGACGTTCGTAGGTCACCGACGATTGGTGGATTTCGCACTGAGGGGCGATGGCCGCGGCGGTGGTCATGCGCGACTCGAGTTCGCGGTACTGGGCGAAGGTGATGTCCCGCCGGTTCCGATAAATTCGGTAGTCTTCAAAACTCATCCACGGGAAGCGGCCGATGAAGAGTACGTCCGAGCCCATGGAAGAGACCGACCGGGTGAAGGCCTCGCCCATGCCGTTGATCATGGTCCCTACCAGCGTGGCTGTTAGGATGCCGATCACCACGCCGAGGGTGGTCAGCCCTGAACGCAGCTTGTTGGCCCGGATGGCCGCCACCGCAATTCGGGCCGATTCGCCCAGCTCGCTCCGGAGGTTCATGGTACCGATACCGAGGCGACGACAGCCCTCGGGTGCGGGTTGGTCTCATCGGCGGCGATCAGGCCGTCGCGGATGCGGATGACCCGGCGGGCGTGAAGGGCGACCTCTTCTTCGTGGGTGACCACGATGATGGTGTTCCCACGGCGGGACAGTTCTTCGAAGAGGCTGAGAATTTCGACGCCGGTCTTAGAATCTAGATTCCCGGTGGGCTCGTCGGCCAAGATGATGGACGGGGAGTTTACCAAGGCCCGGGCGATGGCGACGCGCTGACGTTGTCCGCCGGACAGTTCGTTCGGACGATGATGCATGCGCTCACCGAGGCCCACGTTCACCAAGGTCTGTCGAGCGCGCTCACGCCGTTCCTTCGGGGGGACTCCTGCGTAGACCAGGGGTAGTTCGACGTTGTGCAGAGCATCGGCCCGGGCCAGTAAGTTGAAGCTCTGAAAGACAAAGCCGATCTCGCGGTTACGAATGTCGGCCAGTTCGTTGTCGCTCATCCGGGCCACGTCCTTGCCGTTGAGTTCGTAGCTGCCCTCGCTGGGCGTATCTAGGCAGCCCAGCAAGTTCATCAGGGTAGACTTGCCAGACCCCGACGGCCCCATGATGGCCAGGTACTCGCCGCGTTCGATTTGCACTGAGACCCCGCGCAGCGCATGCACCGTCTCGGTGCCCATCACGTATCGGCGGGCCAGGTTCTGGATTCGGATGAGCGACATGGCCGTGGTAGGTGAGCGGCTCAGTGCTTCGAATCCTTGGCCTTCTTTGCCTCCTCGAGTTGGACGAGCGAACCGTCGTTCAACTCCTTGGAGACGGCCTTGAAGTTCCCTGTGATAATTTCTTGTCCCTCGGTCACTCCTTCTAAGATCTCGTAGTGGGAGTCGTCGCTGATGCCCCGTTTCACTGGCAGCATTTTGGCTTTATCGGTTTCTTGGACGAAGACCACCTCGATGGGTTTGACCACGTTGCGAGTCTTCTTGCCGGCCAGAAATTCGATTTGTCCCTTGTCCTCCTCCGAAGTGGACCCCGTCTTCTTTGGGTCGGGTTCGGTGGACGTGGAGCCGGGCATGCGTGTGGTGACGGCTTGAATCGGAACAGTAATAACATTGGTCCGGTAGCGCGTCTCGATGTCGGCCGTCACGCTCATGCCCGGTAAGAAAAGTCCTGTGTCGGCCATGCGGATACGGACCTCGAACTTGGTGGATTCTTGCTGGGAGCCACTGGCGGTGGTCTTGGCCGAACGGGCCACTTGGGTCACCTGACCATCGAACTTTCGATCCTTGAAGGAATCCACATCGAGCCGCGCCTTGAACCCGGGTTGGATGAGTACGACGTCCATTTCACCAACTTCAACCCGGGCTTCCATTTTAGTGAGGTCGGCCACGGTCATGATGTCGGTACCGGCCATCATACCTGTGCCGGAGACGCGTTCGCCCAATTCTGAATTGAGTTTGGAAACAGTGCCGTCAATGGGGCTGAAAATAATGGTCTTGGCGAGATCCTCCTGCGAGCGCTTGAGGCTGGCCCGGGCCATCTCGATGCGTTGAGTCGAAGCGATGGCATTGGCCCGCGCAACCTCAGCTCCGGTTCGAATTTCATCGATGAGCGATCCACTGATGAGTTGCCGGGAGAAGAGGTCTTCGTTGCGCTTGAGTTCGGCTTCGGCCTTCCGGGCGTTGGCCTCGGCGGTCAGCAGGTCGGCCTGCGATGACTTCAGGCTGGCCTCTTGGCTGCGGAGGGCCGCGGCGTAGAGGTCGGGCCGCACTCGGACTAGTAAGTCGCCCTTGTGCACCTGTTGCCCCTCTTTCACCGGCAGGTCGATGATCTCGCCGGCCACCTCGGAGCTGATCTTCACCTGCATCACCGGTTGCAGCTTGCCGCTCCCGGTCATTACTTCCGTGAGGTTGCGACGTTGAGCCTTCTCGGTAGTCACCGTCATCGGCTTCTGGCGGTTGCAGCCCGCACCGAACAGGGCGGCGGCCGCAAGCAACGGGAGGATGTGGCGATGAGACATTTGGAGGGAATGAAAACGGTTCGACTGGGGGTTCCTGGGAGGCTTAGGGAAGAGAGTCGTTCAGCTCATAATGCGTTGAACCTATCCCAGATCGGACACCGAATTTCGAAAATTTCTGAAATACTCGGGTCAATTCATCGGCTGAGTGCCCGCGGTCTGGGGGGCTTCCCGTTACAGAGGGGCGCAACCGACTGAGGCCCCGCTAAATAATTCGCCGCGATCCGACGGGGCCGTCGGGCGACTTAATGTTGGTCCAAGCAACCAAACTTCACGAACAGGCCGCCGAAGATCGCTGTGCCGCCCAAAAGCAGGAAGACACCGTACCCTTTGCCGCTGGCAGTACAGGCGATGCCGGCACTCAGCACGGCCGTGGTCACGAGGAAAAAGGCGAGCGACGCG